>DCKU01000051.1:4197-11911 GCA_002320455.1 Salinisphaera sp. UBA1666 | reverse complement strand
CCACGCTCGGCGGCCCGCGCCTTGCCTGACACGCCCGGCGCGGGCAATGCGACGTCATATCTCATGACGACACGCCCTATAGCGCAACCAATCCGGCCGCGAAGCGCCGCCCGTTGGCCACATAGTGCTCCGCCGAGCGCTGCAGACCGGCGATTTCCTCGTCGCTGAGCGCGCGCTTGACGCGTCCGGGGGCGCCGATGACTAGCGAGTTGTCAGGCACAGTCTTGCCTTCGGGAATCAGCGCGCCGGCACCGATCAGACAGTTCTTGCCGATCGTCGCGCCGTTCAATACCACGGCCTGGATGCCAATCAGGGTGTTGTCGCCGATGGTGGCCCCATGCAACATGGCCTGGTGGCCGACGGTCACCCCGCGGCCCACGGTCAGCGGGTATCCCGGGTCGGTGTGCAGCACCGCACTCTCCTGAATATTGCTGCCCTCGCCGATATCGATCAGCTCTTGATCGCCGCGGATGACCGCGTTGAACCAGATGCTGGCGCCGCGGCCCAGCCGCACCCGGCCCATCACCTGCGCCGAGTCGGCTACGAAATAATCATCGGGTGCTGCGATTTCGGGCGCGATATCATCTAGGCGGTACAGCATGTCAGCCTCCCTAAGCTGGTTTTCTTGCTACATCGTCGCGCACGTACACCGGCACCGCGTGTTCGGGCGACACGGCTTCGCCGCGTTGAAACGCAGCACCCGCCAGCCGGGCCACATCGATGGCGTGCGGATAACGCAGCGTCTCGGGAACGTCGATCTCCAGAAGCCCCCAGCCGTTGCCGGCGCGCACGGTGTCGGCCGCGGCGTCCACGACAAGATCCTGCGGGGCAATGACGCGTTCGGGCCCGAGCGGCTCGTGGCTGTCGCGCATGAAGCGGGCCGTATAGATTTCGCCCATGCGCGCGTCCTGAACGATCTCGGCATGCGTCGCGGCCGGTGCATGCTCGAACGCGCGTGCGGCCACCGCGGCCAGCGTCGAGACGCCGATCACCGGCCGGCCCGCGCCGATCGCTAGCCCCTGAATCAGCCCGGCCGCGATACGCAGCCCGGTGAAAGCGCCCGGCCCGCGCGCAAAGGCCAGCGCATCGAGACCGGCCAGCGTCAGATCATGGGCCTCGAGAAGCGCTTGGGCGGCGGGCAAGAGTTTGTCGGCGTGCTGTCGCGGCGCGATCTCGAAGTGCTCGACCAATACGTCGCGGGCGTCGTAGCGCAGTGCGACCGACAAGGCTTCGGTTGAGGCATCAATAGCCAAGAGTTTCACGCCCGGCTCTCCAAACGTTGCGGCGCCAGTTCGCTCACGAACTCGCAGGCCACGGCGCGCACCCTCGTAACGCCCATGGGCGGCAGGCTGGCACGGACCAGACCGCCGTAGCGTGCCGTGAACAGACGCGGATCACAGATCGCCAGCACGCCACGATCCTCGGCGTCGCGAATCAGCCGGCCCACGCCCTGCTTGAGCGTGATGACGGCCTGGGGCAGCTGATAGTCCATAAACGGGTTGTCGCCGGCCGCCTTCATCGCCGAGAACCGCGCGGACAGTACCGGATCGGCCGGTGAAGCGAACGGCAGCTTGTCGATGATGACTAGTCGTAGGCCGCGTCCGCGAACGTCTACCCCTTCCCAGAAACTACTGGTGGCCACCAGTATCGCGTTTTCATCGGCCCGAAAGTCGGCCAGCAAGGCCGCGCGCGAGGCCTGGCCCTGCACCAGCGGCTCGAAGCCGGCTTGCGCCAGTGCCTCGCCATAGGCCCGCACCGCCCGGTAGCTGGTACACAGCACAAACGCCCCACCCTCGGCGGCATTGACCAGAGCCACGATTTCGGCGACCACGGCCGCGTCGAAATCCGGCGACGCCGGCGCCGGCATGCCCTGAGGCCCATAGAGCAGCGCGTTGTCTTCGTAGGCGAACGGGCTGGCCAGAATTTTCTCCCGGGCCTCGTATACGCCGAGCCGGTTACAGAAATAAGATAAAGAGTCCTTGACCGAAAGCGTGGCCGAGGTGAACACCCACGCGCCGGGCATGGTATTCATGGCCCGAGCAAACGGTGAGGCCACGTCCAGCGGTGTGCTGTGCCAGATCCAGCCGGAACCGCGAACTTCCAGCCAGCTCACCCGCTCGCCGTCATCGTCGGCGGTGACCGTATCCAGCTGGGTCTTGAGCTCGTCGGCCCGCTTGGCCAGATTCTTTAAACCCTCGCTGCGCGAGGCGATCGCGTCAAAGCCCTGCGTGAGTGCAGCCAACGCTTCGATGAGGCCATCGCGTGCATCGATTCGTTCGGGGCTAGCCAGCTCCGGCCAGCTGCGGGTCTGTGCGCCGCCGGCCAGCTGATCGGTCCAGAATCGCTCGGCCTGGGACAGGTCGTCGATCTGGGCGCGACGGTCTGGCATATCGCCGCCCAACGCCTCGAGCTCGGCCCGCGCGTCGCGGACCATGTCACGCAGCTGGCGCGACGAAATCGCCTGGCCAAAAAAACGCCCGGCGATATCCGGCAGCTTATGGGCCTCGTCCAGAATGATGGCATCAGCGCCAGGCAAGACTTCGCCAAAGCCGGACTCGCGCAGGGTGAGATCGGCGAACAGCAGATAATGATTCGCGATCACCAGATCGGCCGACTGGGCCTCGCGACGCGCATGCAGCACCCAGCATTTGTCATAGAGTGGACACTCGGTGCCCAGACAGTTGTCCGTGGTGGAGGTGATACGCGGCCAGAGCGAGTCACCGTCGCTGGGGTCGCCGAATTCGCCGATATCGCCGGTGGTCGTGCGCTTGGCCCACTCACGGACGGCACGAATCCGTGGTGCACTGACCATGTCGGCCGCGCCTTCGGCGATCTCCAGGCGATGCAGACAAAGATAGTTCGCCCGGCCTTTTAAAACCGTGACGTGGAAGTTGCGCCCTAGGATGGTCTGGGCCAGCGGTACGTCTTTGTCGGCGAGCTGGCTCTGCAGATAGCGTGTGGCCGTCGAGACGATGGTCTTGCGCCGAGAGGCCAGCGCCGGCAGCAGATAAGCCAAGGTCTTGCCGGTGCCGGTCCCGGCCTCTACCACCAAGCGGGAGCCGTCGTCGATAGTATCCGCGACGGCCGCGGCCATCTCTGCCTGACCGGGCCGGGGACGATACCCCGGCAAGGCATCCGCCAGGGCTTGGTCGTCGTTGAACAGTGCAGCCCCGTCGGCTGCCGTCATTGCGAATACTGTGACGTCGAGCGCTGGTAGTTCACGGCTTTGGTGCTGGCTGCATCGGCCCCTCGGGTATCACCGGCGGCCTTGCGGGCCTCGGCGATGAGCTCCCAGTTGTCGGCTTCGACAAAGGGATTGTCGCCGGCCACGCTGTTGGACTTGTTGGCCAACTGCTCGGCCTGGCCGGCCTCGCCCTGGGCCAGACGCACGGCCGCCAACCGCTGATAGATGAACGGGTTACGGGGCTCAAGGTCCAGCGCCCGTTCGAGCGTCGCCGCGGCGTCATCCATATGGCCGCTGCTGGCCAAGGTATCGGCCCGCCCCATGAGCGACATGACCGCCGGGCTGGATACCTCAGCCGCTGTTTGCGGCGGTGCGGGCTGCTGGGGCCGCGCCTGGCGCTGGCTCTGGCGCGCCGTGGACGCACCGCCCCGCTCGGCCGGCACCTGTTGCGGGCGCTGACTGGGCGGCAGCGGCTGGGTCTGGCCGTTGGGCTGCGGCGCGCGCTGCGGTTGCGGACGCGGCCCGCTGCCGGGCGGACTGCTGGCACAACCGGCGATCAGAAGACCCGCGGCCGCGATGACGGAGAAACGTTTCATGAACAAACCACCCTAAAAGATACGCTCGAACCAGCTGCCCTGCTCCGAATCGCGCTCCCGGGTCGAGTCGTTCGACCGGCCGGCCGGCGCATTCTGCTGAGCGTTGACCCGCATGATGTCCGTGTCGCAGCTGAGCAGGCCCTGCGGCACGAATCCCTTTACAAACGGTACTTTTACCGCATTAGAACAGCTTTGCCCACCGGCGAACCAGCGCCCGGGATCTGCGCCTGCGCCCTGATTCACGCCGTCGGGATCGAAGATCAGCTGTAACGGCACTTCGGCGACGCTATCCGGCGGCGTATCGACGATACCGCGGGTGCCGATATCCGCCATGATGTTGGACCAGATCGGAAGCGCGCCGGTGGCCCCGGTCAGCTTGGCGGGCTGGTTGTCGTCACGCCCGACCCACACCACACCTAGCCGATTGCCCCCGAAACCGGCGAACCAGGCGTCCCGGAGATTGTTAGTGGTGCCGGTCTTGCCGGCCATATCCTTATTATTGTCGATCGTGCGATACATACCGGCGCCGGTACCGTAGCGCGCAACCCGCTCCATCATCCAGGTGGTGATATACGCCGGCCCCGGGTCGACGGTTTGATTCAGCTTGAGCGGATAACGACTCAACGGCTCGCCTTCGCGCGTGGTGACGTCCTTAATGGCGCGCAGCGGCGTGTAGTAGCCGCCCGTGGCGATCGTGTTGTAGATCTGGGCGACCTCCAACGGCGACATCGAGATCGAGCCGAGTGCTAACGAGGGCACGGCCGGCGCATCGCCCTGAAAGCCCAGCTTGCCGAGGGTATCGATGATGTTGGGGATGCCTACCGCCAGCGACAGCCGCGAGCTGGCGATATTCAGACTGTGCTCCAGCGCGTAGTAGGTGGGCACGTTATCGCCATGGCTGCGATTGGAATAGTTTCCGGGCCGCCACGTCTTGCCGGTGGCCAGTTTGACCGCCAGCGGGCTGTCGTCCAGTGGCGTGATGGGGTTGAACTTCGCTGGCTGCGTCATTGCGGTCAGATAATCGACCGGCTTCATCAGCGAGCCGATCTGACGCTGGGCTTCCAGCGCGCGGTTGAAGCCGGCATAGCCCTGTTCCCGGCCCCCGACCAGCGCCAGAACGTTACCGCCTTCGATGCTGGTCACCACGGCCGCCGATTCCAGCGTGTCGGCCTTGATGCCGCGTTGTTTCTCGACGCGATCCAGCCCGCCTGCGACCTGTTGCTCGGCCGTGGCCTGGACCATCGGATCAAGTGTGGTAAAAACTCGCAGGCCTTCCTCGGTCAGATCCGCGTCCTTGTATTGGCCCTTGAGCTGCCGTTTGACCAGGTCGATGAAAGCCGGGTACTGCGTATTGCCCCGTGCGGCGCTGCCGGTGACCCCCAGATCGCGCGACTTGGCCTGTTTCCAGGCATCGGTCTCCAGAAATCCGGCGTCGTGGAACATGTTCAGCACCAGGTCTCGCCGGGCACGCGCGCGCTCGGGATGGCGTCGCGGGTCGTAGTAGCTGGGGCCTTTGACCATGGCGACCAGTAGCGCGATCTCGGCCGGCTGGAGTTCCTGTACCGGCTTCTGGAAATAGAAATAGCTGGCCAGCCCGAAGCCGTGAATCGCGCGCGAGCCGTCTTGTCCCAGATAGACCTCGTTGAGATAGGCCTCGAGGATCTCTTCCTTGGAATAGTGGGCATCCAGCAGGATTGCCATCAGGGCTTCCTTGCCCTTGCGGGTCAAGGTCTGCTGGTTGTCGAGATAAAAGTTTTTCACCAGCTGCTGGGTGAGCGTCGAGCCGCCCTGCACGATCGCCCCGGCCTTGAGGTCGGCCACGGCGGCGCGAAGAATGCCCCGCGGCGAGATGCCCCAGTTGCTCATGAAGTGGCGATCTTCGACCGTGATCAGCCCGGCCGGCAGCATCGGCGGCACCTCGCCGAGCTTGACCAGGATTCGGTCGGTGCCCTTGTTGGGATAGATGCTGCCGATCAGCTGCGGATCCAGCCGGATAAGCGCCAGATCACCCTCGCCGTCTACGGCCTTGAGCGCGGCGACCCCATTGCCGTCGAAGCGCAGGCGGATCTGGCGATCGTCCTGCGTGCCGTTCCAGAACTGGAAACTGCGCGTATGGATCGACAAACCTGCGCCATTGGGATTATAGGTCCCCGACTCGTCGATATTTGTGGCGCGTCGATAGCCCTGTCGATCCAGGCGCTCGACCAGCTGCTTCTGACTGACATCCAACCCGGCGTAGAGCTCCAGCGGGCTGGCATAAACCTTGGCGGGAAGCTTCCAGCGCGTGCCTTCGAATTTGGCGCGTACCTCGTGGTCGAGATGCGCCATATAAAGCGCCAGGGCGGCCGCGCCTGCTGTTGCAATGAGCAGCAGGTAAGGCAATAGGCGACGGGACAGACTACGGCGCGGGCGAGCGTTTTTTCCGCGGCCGGCAGATTTTTTCGATGATTGACGGGCCAAGACAACGATCCATGCTTAAGGCACCACGCAGATACTACCAAAGCACGCCGCCATCGCCCTGGCCCTCGCTTACGAACGTCGCGGCGAGACCGCGCGTGCAGCCTCTTTCTCGAGCTCTTCGATGCTCAGATGGCGTACGTCGCGCCCGCCCACGAGATAGACCACGTACTCGCTGATGTTGGTGGCGTGATCGCCGATGCGCTCGAGTGCCTTGACCGCCCACATCACATCCAGCATGTGGCGGATGGTGCGCGGGTCTTCCATCATGAACGTGATGCACTGGCGCATGACGCCTTCGTACTCCCGATCGACCTCGGAGTCGTGCTGGGCCACGGCGAGTGCGGCTTCGGTATCCATACGCGCAAACGCATCCAGACTATCGCGCACCATCTGTCGAACGTGGCCGCCCAGCTGGCTGATCTGGCGGAACGCGCTCGGCGGACGGTCCTGCCCGGCCAGATGCATGGCCATGCGGCCGATCTTTTCGGCCTCGTCGCCGATACGCTCTAGATCGGTGATGGTCTTGGCAATCGCCAGCACCAGTCGCAAATCCCCAGCCTGGGGCTGACGGCGCGCCAGAATCTTGGTGCAGGCTTCGTCGATGGCGACTTCCATCGTGTTGATTTTGTAGTCACTGCGCGCGACGTCTTCGCCTATAGCGCTATCGCCGTCGATGAGTGCCTTGACGCCGTTGGCGATCTGCTGCTCAACCAGGCCGCCCATGGTAAGCACCTGCTCGCGAACGTCCTCGAGTTCGACGTCGAACTGCTTGGAGGTGTGGCGCTCGATCTTTGTCTTTTCGTGTTCCATGATCTGGCTCGAGTCGTCGTTAGCCGTAGCGGCCGGTCAGGTAGTCTTCGGTACGTTTTTCGCGTGGGTTGGTGAACAGCGAGTCCGTGTCGGCGTACTCGACCACTTCCCCCAGATGGAAGAACGCGGTATAGCCGGCCACGCGCGCGGCCTGCTGCATGTTGTGGGTCACGATCACGATCGTGTATTCCTCGCGCAGCTCGTGCACCAGTTCTTCAATCTTCAGCGTGGCCACCGGGTCCAGCGCCGAGGCGGGCTCGTCGAGCAGCAACACCTCGGGCTTAACCGCCACCGCGCGGGCGATGCAAAGCCGCTGCTGCTGGCCGCCCGACAGCGCGCTACCGTTGGCCCGCAGCTTGTCCTTGACCTCGTCCCAGAGCGCGGCCTTGCGCAGCGACCATTCCACGCGCTCGTCCATCTCGTGGCGCTTGAGCTTTTCGTAGAGCCGCACGCCGAAGGCGATGTTGTCGTAGATGCTCATGGGAAACGGCGTGGGTTTTTGAAAGACCATGCCGATCTTCGAGCGCAACACGTTCAGATCAATGCGCTTGTCGAGCAGGTTCTTGCCGTCCATCTCGATCGAGCCGGTAGCGTAGTGCCCCGGGTAGAGTTCGAAGATGCGGTTAAAGCAGCGCAGCAACGTGGACTTGCCGCAGCCGGACGG
>DCKU01000051.1:3584-3887 GCA_002320455.1 Salinisphaera sp. UBA1666 | reverse complement strand
CCGCAGCCGGACGGGCCGATGAAGGCCGTGACCTCGTTATCGACGATATCCAGGTTGATGTCCTTGAGCGCCCGGAAGTCGCCGTAATTGAAATTCAGGTCCGATACCTTGACCTTGCACGGATTGTTCTTGGCGACTACACCCTGACGATCGTCTGCGGTCGGCGTGTTTTCGGCCGTTTCCCGGCGGGTTTCATCGCGGCCGGTTGGGGGTTGCGTATTGCGGGTCATCACGGTTGCGCCTGCAGGGTTCAAGCTATCGGGGATCTGGGATGTCATATCGCGCTCCTATTTGCTCGGCCGC
>DCKU01000051.1:2747-3280 GCA_002320455.1 Salinisphaera sp. UBA1666 | reverse complement strand
TCGCGCTCCTATTTGCTCGGCCGCAGCACGAGTCGAACCAGTACGTTGAGCGCCAGAATCGCGAACGTGATCAAAAACGCCCCTACCCAGGCCAGGTGGTGCCAGTCCTCATAGGGTGACAACGCGAACTGGAAGATCATGATCGGCAGGTTAGCGATCGGCCCGAACAAATCGGTGCTGAAAAAGTTGTTGTTGAGTGCGGTGAACAGCAGCGGCGCGGTCTCGCCTGCGATCCGCGCGATGCCCAGGATCACCCCGGTGATGATGCCTGACAGCGCGGCCCGGTAGATGATGCGGGTGATGACTTTCCAGCGCGGAATGCCGAGCGCGGCCGCGGCCTCACGCATTTGATCGGACACCAGGCGCATCATGTTTTCGGTGATGCGCACGTTGAGCGGGATCATGATCAGTGACAGCGCGATACCGCCGGCCAGCGCCGAGAAATGGCCCATCGTGACCACCACGATCTCGTACACGAACAAACCGATGATGATCGAGGGCGCAGAGAGCAGGACATCGTTGAAAAACCGCAC
>DCKU01000051.1:2025-2447 GCA_002320455.1 Salinisphaera sp. UBA1666 | reverse complement strand
CAGGACATCGTTGAAAAACCGCACGATCGAGGCGAGCTTGCTCCCGCGCCCGTACTCGGCCAGATAGGTGCCGGCAAAGATACCCACCGGCGCGCCGATCAACGTACCGATAGCGGTGACGATAAGACTGCCCACGATCGCGTTGGACAGGCCGCCGTCGTTGCCCGGTGCCGGTGTCGGCTCGGTAAAGACCTGCCAATCGATATAACCGATGCCGTGCGAGATCAACGTCCACAACAGCCAGACGAGCCAGAACAGCCCGAACACCGTGGTGGCCACGCACATCGCCATGTTGAACGCGTTGATGGCTTTACGTTTCTGAAACAGTGTCATGACCGCGCTCCTATTGCCCTTCCTGGGCCGACAGCCGCAGAAGCAGCAGACGCGCCAGAATCAAAACGATCAGCGTGATCACGAACAGC
>DCKU01000051.1:1194-1722 GCA_002320455.1 Salinisphaera sp. UBA1666 | reverse complement strand
ACGATCAGCGTGATCACGAACAGCACCAGGCCAAGGGCAATCAGCGCCGAGGTATAGATCTCGCCCGTGGCCTCCGTGAACTCGTTGGCCAGGGTCGCGGCGATGCTGTTGCCCGGATAGAACAGGCCGCTTGGAATGCTGTGCGAATTACCGATGACGAAGGTCACGGCCATGGTTTCGCCGAGCGCTCGCCCCAGTCCGAGCATGATGCCGCCCACTACGCCGGTCTTGGTGTAAGGGAGAATCACACTGCGGGCGACTTCCCAGGTCGTGGCCCCCAGCGCGTAGGACGACTCCTTGAGCACCCCGGGCACCACCTCGAACGTGTCACGCATGACCGCCGTAATAAACGGAATGATCATGATCGCCAAGACCAGTCCGGCCGTAAAAATACCGATACCGATGGGCGGACCGGAGAACAGATAGCCGATGACAGGCCAGTCGCCCAGCGTGTTCGACAGCCACGGCTGCACATAGGTCGACAAGAACGGGGCAAAGATGAACAGCCCCCACATGCCGTAGATGATG
>DCKU01000051.1:0-895 GCA_002320455.1 Salinisphaera sp. UBA1666 | reverse complement strand
AGCCCCCACATGCCGTAGATGATGCTCGGGATTGCAGCCAGCAGTTCGATGGCCGTGCTGATCGGCCGGCGCATCCATACCGGCGCAAGCTCGGTGATGAACAAGGCAATGCCGAAACTTACGGGCACGGCGATTACGATCGCCAAGGCAGAGCTGACCAGCGTGCCGTAGATAGCGACCGCGGCCCCGTATTCGTCGGTTACCGGATTCCAATCCATACTGGTGACGAACGCCGGGCCGAACTTGACGAGTGCCGGCCAGGCGCCGATCACGAGCGCGGCCGCTATACCGCCGATCAGCGCCAGCACGATGAGCGCCGAGGCCGCGGTCACGCCGTGAAAAAGGCGATCTCCTACGGCGCTGACGCGGCGTGTGCCCGGCGCCAGCCCGGCCGGGCTGGAATCCATAGTGGTCTGGCTCAATTCACACCTCGCAACCGTCTTGTATGAGCCCGCGTCCTGCCCGAGCTCATACAAGACGGCCGACACATGTCGGCCGTCGTGCCTGTGGCTCAGATCACGGCTTTACTGTTTAACCGGCCAGATCGGCTTGTCGTTCTGGCCCTTGATCTGCTCGTGCCACTTATCGTGCACGAGCTTGACCACGTTATCGGGCATGGGCACGTAATCCAGCTGATCGGCCATGTCATCGCCCTCGGCGTAGGCCCAGTCGAAGAACTTGAGAACGGCCTGTGCCGTCTTCGGGTTTTTAGCGTCTTTGTACATCAGGATGAAGCTGGCGCCGGTGATCGGCCAGCTCTTCTCACCCGGCTGGTCGGTCAGCACCTCATAGAATCCGGGGGCCTTCTCCCAGTGGGCGTTGGCAGCCGCGGCCTGGAAGTTGTCCGAGGTCGGCTCGACAAAGTTGCCCGCCTTGTTCTTCAGCGACACATAGG
>DCKU01000080.1 GCA_002320455.1 Salinisphaera sp. UBA1666 | reverse complement strand
TACGCTCGAATTTTGATTTGGACATTGCCTCGCCTTTCGCTGTTTGGGCGTGTCGAAAACGACCGGGCAACACCGCCGGTCAACCCATACAAGCGGCGCGACTCGAAGAGCCCACCGCACACGTTAAAAAATGGAGCCCTCGACCGGACTTGAACCGGTGACCTCTTCCTTACCAAGGAAGTGCTCTACCGCTGAGCTACGAGGGCACATTGTTGACATCCAACCCGACGTATCGAATTGGAGCGGGCGACCGGGATCGAACCGGCATCATCAGCTTGGAAGGCTGAGGTTCTACCATTGAACTACGCCCGCGCGTCTCAACGACGACAGACTTTGGCCAATTGCTACGCCCGTTGCAAGTCTGTTGCCGTTACGACCCACCCAGCGCGGCTGATCATGAACCCGTAACGGCCAGTGATGAGCGCGGCGTCTGCGAACAACAGACCGTCAAAGAGCACCGCTTTCATCATCGTTTGAAATCTGGCGATGTTGGAGGGAGGAGGATTATTCAGCGCATCGCGCCTCACCCTTCGGGCCAACGCGACTTGCGCGTTGTTCGTCGCAGCTTTCGCTGCGCCGTCGAACCTCTTTCCGGTTCGAAAACCTCCTGGATGCCTCTTCGCCTGCCGCCATCGACAGTCGTTTCTACTTTCTGAAATTCGTTTGATGGTGGAGGGAGGAGGATTCGAACCTCCGAAGGCTGAGCCGACAGATTTACAGTCTGTTCCCTTTGACCGCTTGGGTATCCCTCCCCAATCGAGCGACGTATTCTTGGCAATACGATCGCCGTTGTCAACCGTTGTCGTCTAATTGATTTCAGCGCATCAACCGGGTCACGGCCTCGGGATCGTGGCCGATCCGCTCATGATGCGCACGCACGGCATCCAGCTTGGTAAAGACGTCCTCGTAGCCCATGGCCCGGCCCTGCGGGTCCACATAGGTATAACCGCCGGTGACGTGGAATAGCGTGAGCATTTCGTCGGCCTCTTCCGAGACCACCAGCGTATGCGTTTCGCCCGGCGGCTCGAAGGCATAGTCGTTGGCCCGTGCCACCCAGTCGTGCTCCAAGTAGTGCCAGGCGCCGCGCAGAGTAAAGGCATGCACCGGCCCGCTGTGGCGATGACGGGAGAGCACACCGGCGCCGCGCACCCAGAGCAGATTGAGGTAGAAGCCCTGGCTTACCGACAGCAGCAAGGGCCGGAACCAGACGTTATCTGCCTGGGGAATCCAGTCGGGGTCGTCCGCAGCCGGCGTCTCGTCGGGCAGCACCAGGGCGCTGCCAATGAAACAGTCGGCCACCATGCCGGCCGGCTGGGGTTTCTGATAAGCGATCGCTCGCTCGTCGCGATCGGCGTTGGTCGTCATATCGCCTTCGGTTGTCGCCATGATGATGTATAATGCAATTATCCATTGCCAGTACTGTACGCCGACACAACCCCTGCGACAAGCCGTATCCTCAGTAATAAATGTTGAGTGCAGCCTGCGGGGTCACGGTGGCCGCCGTGTTGCGCCCGGCCACCACCACGTCGGCACCCACGATCAGCCCGTAATGCCCGTTCCAGTTGTATTCAAGCGCCGGGGCGATTGATACGAGCTCGCTCGAACCGCTGGTGGATCGAATGGGTGTAGACAGTCCGTTGGCGGCCTGGACGCCGCGGATCGCCGCGCCGTCGCTGTGGCTGTAGATGATATCCACGGCCGGCACCCAGTGACGCGTCAGGCTGTACTCGAAGGCCAGATTCACGGCGTAGCTGTCGCCGGTATCGATCTGGCCTTCAAAACCGGCCGGCGTGCCATACACGCTCACGCCGCTGACCGAGGCGTCGTCGAATGCCGTAGTATAGGTCGCATTCAGCCGCGTGCGCAGGATGCGTCCGGTTGGCATCCAGAAATAGGTCTGGGTGAAAATGCCGAACGTGGACTCCAGCACGCCCGAGCCTAGGCCGTCGGCTGTGTTGCCTTCCAGCCCGTCGTACTTGCCGGTGGGGAAACCCTGGGCATAGGACAGCGAAAACGTCGGCCACGGCTCGCCTTCGGTGAACTTATGCAACATGTAGTGCGCACGCACGGTCATGTCGCCTAGCTGCGGGCCGCTGCTGGTCGAGCCATCGGCCGGGATGTTGTAGCCAAACGTAGGCAACAACGCGATCGACAGCCGATCAGTCAGGCCGTACTGCATGAGCGTGACCGAGCGCAGCGCGTGGCTGTCTTTCACATCGGTCTGGCTCCAGTCGTCATCGAAACTGGCATACTGGATCGAGTCGATCAGATACGGCTCGATATCCCAATGCCCCTTGGGCAAAGCGGTTGCGTTCGGGGCCGCCAGCGGCCCGGTAAACAGCGCATCGCTCATCGCCTGTCGCGGCGCGGGACCCGAGGCTGCACCGGCGACTGCCGAAACAAGACACAGGGCGCCGGCGGCCAGCCACGGCCGTACTCGAGAAATCGTCATGACAATCGCAGGATGAGAGCCAGTGCCTTGCGGTAGCATCTGACCCGGTGTGATTTGCTGGCTCGGGCCTTCAAGCCAACCCCCAAGAATCTGTTCATGAACCATGCACAGATCCCGAACCGCTCGACGTGATTGCAGTACGACGCCGGATCGGCGACAGGACTGCCCCCTACACGAACCGAACGATCACCAGTTTACGCGCCTGGTCTACGGCCCCTCCGATAGACTTTGGTGGCAGAGCGCGAGCTGCACGCCCCTACAGGCACGATAAACCGAAAGAGATGGAGCCGGCGATCCGATTCGAACGGACGACCTGCTGTTTACAAGACAGCTGCTCTACCAACTGAGCTACGCCGGCATCCAGGCCGCGTATTCTGAACGAGCGCGACCGTATTTGGCCAGTCCCATGTCTTTTTCCGGGGCCCGTTCTAGGGCCTGTTGATGTTTCATACGAGTCCGCGCCAAGC
>DCKU01000018.1:2520-66689 GCA_002320455.1 Salinisphaera sp. UBA1666 | reverse complement strand
CCGAATTCTGGGGTCCAGTTCAGATGCCATCGCATTGAAATACGTGTCCCAGGACGTTTGGTAGATGTTGTAAGCAACGCCGACGATGTCGTCTTCGCCGAAGAATATATCTTCAAGCACGCCAGCCGACAGGGCGAGAGCCAACTCGCTCCCGGCTTCGACACGCCTATTGATCGAGTCCACGCCTTCCTGGCTGCGTTCATCGAATTGCACGTCAATCAATGTTCCACAACTCATAATCGACTCTCTTGGTGTCTTTGTGTGTGAAACTCAGAATCAGGGGACAGTATATTTATCTCCCTGGAAATTCACTCTTCAGAATCAGGGGACAGTATATTTATCTCCCTGGAAATTCACTCTCGTACCCGACTCCCCACTTATACCTCAGATTGCGTCAACAGCTCTGATGAATCAACAACGAGGATTGATTCAAAGCGTCGCAACACCGAACCGAGACGCCGGGCGGCACGCTTACCCATTCGCAGTCAACAGTTCCGGGACATCACTTAGCAACTGTGGCAGATCGTTGACGAGCACCTGCCAGACGACCTCGTCGTCTATGTCCGCATAGCCGTGGATCAGGATATTCCGGAATGCGATCGCTCGCTGATATCCCGTAATCTCCCTGACATACAGACCGATCGCGGCGGCTGAGCTGGTTAAGCGCTTCGCCGATAATCTCGAATTGTCGCTCGACAGCTGATTTCAACAGATCGTCGTGCGTGTAATCGGACCAATTCTTGCCCTCTGTGAACGACCGGATCTTGTTACCGGCAACCCGCACATCGTAAAGATATTTCAGTGCGTCAGGCGACATACACCGGCCGGCGGGTTTCGTTCACGCTGCGGAGGAAATACGGATTCTTGATGCTCCGCTCGGTGACCAGATCGACCGGGCGGTCAAACAAGCGCTCTAATCCTTCCAGCAGACCGAAATATGCGTTGGCCATTCCGCCGGGCGGTGCGTCTTGGAAGGTAACCAGGAAATCCAGGTCGCTACGCGACGGATCGAAGTGTTCGCCGGCGCCGGACCCGAACAGGTCCAGCCGCGTCACGCCAAAGCGATGGGCGAGTTCAGAAAGCTCTGTGGCTTTGACGTCGATGATATTCATGGCAATAGCGAGTCTAGCAAGACGTGCGCGAAACATGCGCCGAATACCAGGCACAAAAAAGCCGCCGAGTTCTACCCCGGCGGCTCTTGGCTCAGCCTAGTTTAGGCCGGGCAGATCACGCCGCCCCACGCGACACCGCCAACAGCATCTGATTCATCCGCCGCACGAACGTCGCCGGGTCTTCCAGCTCGCCGCCTTCGGCCAGTACCGCCTGCTCGAAGAGCATCTGGGAGAAGTCGGCGAATTCGGTTTCGCCCTGCTCATTCGCCAGGCGCTCGACCAGCGGGTGGCTGGGGTTGATCTCGAGGTGCGGAGCCGTGTTGGGCATGTCCTGCCCGGCTTCTTTCAGGATCCGCTCGAGGTGGGCCGACATGCCGTGCTCGTCGGCAACCAAGCAGGCCGGGGAGTCGGTCAGCCGATGGGTGACGCGCACTTCGTTGACGCGCTCGCCGAGCGATTCCTTGATGCGGCCGACCAGGTCCTTGGATTCTTCTTCGAGCTTTTTCTGCTGCTCTTTTTCTTCCTCGGATTCGGCTTCGCCCAGATCCAGCGCGCCCTTGGCCACGGAGGCAAATTCCTTGCCTTCGTATTCGGTCATGTGGGCCATGACCCACTCATCGATGCGGTCGGTGAGCAGCAGGACCTCGATGCCTTTCTTCTTGAAGATTTCGAGATGCGGGCTGTGCTTGGCCTCGGCCAGCGTATCGGCGGTGATGTAGTAGATCTTCTCCTGGCCTTCTTTCATGCGCTCGATGTAGGTATCGAGCGAGACGCCCGGATCAGCCGACTCATCCGTGGTGGTCTTGAAGCGCAGGAGCTTGGCGATACGGACCTGGTTTTCGTAGTCCTCCACGATGCCTTCCTTGAGCACCGTGTCGAACTCGTTTGAGAAGGTCTTGAACTTCTCCGGCTCTTCCTCGTCCTTGGCCATGGACTCGATCAGGCCCAGGACCTTTTTCACCGAGCCGGCGCGGATTTTGTCCAACAGGCGATTGTTCTGGAGGATCTCACGCGAGACGTTCAGCGGCAGGTCGTTGGAGTCGATCACGCCCTTCACGAAGCGCAGATAGCGCGGCATGAGCTTGTCAGCGTCGTCCATGATGAAGACGCGCTGCACGTAGAGCTTGACGCCGTGGGCCTTGCCGTTCGGGTCGAACAGGTCAAACGGGGCGCGCTTGGGGATATACAGGAGGTTGGTGTATTCCTGGCTGCCTTCGACCTTGTTATGCGTCCACGTCAGCGGGTCTTCGTAGTCGTGGCAGCTGTGCTTGTAGAACTCGGCGTAGTCCTCATCCTTAAGCGTGGCCTTGGGCTCGGCCCACAGTGGCGCACCGCGGTTGACCTGTTCCCACTCGGGCGTTTTGGGCGCTTCTTCGTCGTCGTTGTTGGCCGCCTCAACCTGCTCCAACATCTTGATGGGAAAGGCGATATGGTCGGAGTAGGTCTTGACCAGATGCCGCATGCGATGCGGCTCGGTGAACTCTTCTTCGCCTTCGCGCAGGTGCAGCGTGACGATGGTACCCCGCTGGGGCTTATCGATTTCTTCCAGCGTGTATTCGCCGCCGCCGTCGGAGATCCAGCGCACGCCGGTGGCTTCGCCGCCGCGGCGGGTATCAACCACGACCTGGTCGGCCACGATGAAAGCCGAGTAGAAGCCCACACCGAACTGGCCGATGAGCTTGGCGTCTTTCTTCTCGTCGCCCGAGAGCGAATCCAGAAACGCCCGGGTGCCGGACTTGGCGATGGTACCCAGCCGGTCCATGACCTGATCCCGCGTCATGCCGATGCCGTTGTCGCAGATGGACACGGTGCGCGCCTCGGCGTCCTGCTCGATCCAGATCTGAAGTTCGGAGTCGCTCTCGAACAGGGCATCGTCCTTCAAGCCTTCAAAGCGCAGAGTATCCAGCGCGTCGGAGGCGTTGGAGATCAGCTCGCGGGCAAAGACTTCCTTGTTGGAATACATGGAGTGAATCATCAGCTGCAGCAGCTGCTTCACCTCGGCCTGGAAGCCGTGTTTCTCGGCGCCCGCGCCGGCGTGTGTCCCCGGATTCTGTTCTTGCTCGTCGCTCATGGTTGGATCAATCGGTTGAAGATGATGGGTTTTGATTGCAGCGCCCTATCGCTGCGATAACGCTTTGGATGCGGCCCAGTGGCCGGCTTTTCAAGCCGGGCGTGATCGGCGCGCGCCGTCATTCATGGCATGCTTGGCGCCCGGCGGCGGGCCCTTGCCGGCCGTAAAACGCGACGAGAGCAGCCAAGATGAGCCAGACGGGCGATAACAAGATTCGAGTAGCGGTAATCTGCGGCGGGGCCTCGGCCGAGCACGAAGTCTCGCTGGCCTCGGCGCGCAATATCGTGGCTGCGCTCGATCGCGAGCGGTTTGCAGTCTCGGTCATCGGCATCGACAAGGCCGGTGTCTGGCACGCCGCCGACGCCGATGATTTCGTCCATGCCCCGGATGACCCGAAGCAGATCAAGCTCAAGGCCCACGCGGGCGAGCTGGCCGTGGTGCCCGGGCGCGAGGCCGGCCAGATCATCAACGTGGCTACCGGCGAGGTGGCCATGGAAGTGGATGTGGCTTTTCCAATCGTCCACGGGCCCACGGGCGAGGATGGCACGCTTCAGGGCCTGCTGCGAGCGGCCAACATCGCCTGCGTGGGCGCCGGCGTGCTGGCCTCGGCCGCGGCCATGGACAAGGACGTGACCAAGCGGCTGCTCCGCGATGCCGGCATCAAGATTGCGCCCTTTGCGCTGGTCACGCGTGAGACCGCGGCAGACGCCAGCTACGACGCCCTTGCCGCCACGCTCGGGCCCACGCTGTTCATCAAGCCGGCCAATCTGGGCTCGTCGGTGGGTGTGTCCCGCGTGACCGATGAAAAGAACTTTGCCGACGCGCTGGCACTGGCGCTGCGCTTTGATCACAAGGTGCTGGTCGAGGCCGGCGTGAAAGGCCGTGAAATCGAGTGCGCCGTGCTGGGTAACGCCAGCCCGCGGGCCAGCACCGTGGGCGAGGTGGTCGTCGACGGAGGCGGCTTCTATGCCTACGACACCAAGTATGTTGACGACTCGGCCCGGGTGGTCATCCCGGCGGATCTGGACGCCACCACCATCGAGGCGGTGCAACAGGTGGCACTGGCCACCTACAAGACGCTGGACTGTCGCGGGCTGGCCCGCGTGGACGTATTCGTGACCGAGGACGCCAGCGTTATCGTCAACGAAATCAACACCCTGCCCGGCTTCACGCGGATCTCGATGTATCCCAAGCTGTGGGACGCGTCAGGCATCGGATACCGCGAGCTGGTGGGCCAGCTGGTGGATCTGGCCCGCGAGCGGCACGCCGCCGATCGCGCGCTTTCCAGCTCGATGTGACTTGTCATCGGCGCGACGTGTCTTTATAACGCCTGTCCCATTTGCAGCCGCTGACGCACGCCATGGCCTACGCCGACGATACGCCGATGTCTAACGTCCTAGCCGACATGGCCGGGGTAGATGCGGCGGCCTGCCACGAGTTCGCCCGGCGCCAGGCCGCTGCCGGCTACGGCGACGACCTGCAGGCGGCCGCGCGCCTGCTGCACGATGCCGCTTTTTCGGTGCAGCTGGATCGTCCGGCCGAGCTGCACGCCTGGAAATATCCCGAAACGTTCGAGCCGGTCGATATCGCGCTGCTGAAGCAGGTTCTCCAGGCCGCCTCCGAGGGCGACGGCCAGGACGTGAAGACGCACCTGGCGGATCAGCCGTTTGCGACGGTGACCGCACTCTCCAGCATCGCTACCCATCTGCGCCAGGCCAGCGAGCAGATCGCCCGGTTCGGCCACCAGCGTCCGGACCCGCAACAAACGCTGTTCTAGGGCGTGAGTACTTCGCCTCGCTGTATCGGCATCGACGGCTGCCCAGCGGGCTGGGTGGCCGCGCACGCCGGCGGCACCGAGATCGGCGATACGCTGGCTGGCCTGCTTGATGCTCTAGGCGTCGTCGCCGGGCGCGATGTCGTGGCTATCGACATGCCGATTGGACTGATGGATGCCGGCACCCGCGACTGTGACCACGCAGCACGCGCCGCCCTGGGCCGCGCGCGGGGCAATAGCGTGTTCTGGACCGCCACCCGCCCGGCCGTCTGGGCTGAAACACAGGGCTTGTCGCTGCGCGAGGCTCACGCCCAGGCCAGCGACATCAACAAGCGCCACGACGCTGGCGGCGTCTCGGCCCAGGCCTATCATCTGTTTGCCAAGATCCGCGAAGTCGAGACGCTATTGCATGCGCGCCCGGCGTTGTCGGCCAGCGTCTATGAAGTCCATCCGGAGTTGGCGTTTGCGGCCTGGCAGGCTGAAATGAGCGGCTGTGCGCCTGGCATGCTCGCACCGATGGCCCATGCCAAGAAGAGCGGGCTGGGCGCTTATGACCGTCTCGCCCTGATCCTTTCGCGCTACGGCCGCGACGGATTTGAAATTCTGCGCGCGCGACATACCGCAAGCCGGGTCGCTGATGACGATATCGCCGATGCGTACGCCAGCCTCTACTCGGCCGAGCGCATCGCAGCCGGCCGCTACACAACGCTGCCCGACGCGCCGCCGATCGACTCGGCCGGCCTGCCTGTGCGCATCTGTTACTGAAGCAAGCCAGCCCACCCGCGACAGCGCGTCCCCGGTCGTGGTGGAATAACCGCCGTTGTCACTCGATTTGAACGCCTATGATCATCGTCGCCGGCAGTGCCAATATGGATCTCGTTGCCCGGGTGGACCATCAGCCGGCCCCCGGCGAGACGCTGATCGCCGACGGCTACGGCGTACACGACGGTGGCAAGGGCGCCAATCAGGCCGTAGCCGCCGCGCGCTTGGGTAGCCCCATGCGCTTTGTGGGGGCTGTGGGCGCAGACGATTTCGGCCAGCGTATCCGCGACACCCTGGCCGCCGAATCTATCGACACCGCGGCTCTGGCCACCATCGGCCCCGCCAGCGGCATCGCCATGATCAGCGTCGATACGGCCGGCGAGAACTGCATCATCGTGGTGCCGGGGGCCAACGGTGAGCTGGGGGCGATTGACAACGCCGAGACGATATTCGAAAGCGCCCGCGTGGTACTCGCCCAGCTCGAGACCACGCCCGCTTTCGTGAACGCCGCCCTAAAGGCCGGGCGCGCCCAGGGCGCCGAAACCATGCTGAACGCCGCCCCCGCGGCGTCGCTTGCGCCCTACGCGGTAGAGGCACTGGATTGGCTGATCGTCAACGCGGCCGAGGCCGCGTTGATCGGCGGTGCTGGCGTACCCGACGACCCGGCCGGAGCCCAGACCCTGGCCGCCGAGCTGGCCGAGACCTATGCCGTGGGCGTGGTGATCACGCTGGGCGCCGACGGCGCGGTCTGGCACGGCCGAGAGGGCGCGGACGGCCGCGGCCACGTGGCCGGCGCACCGGCCGATGTGGTGGACACCACAGGTGCCGGCGACACCTTCGTGGGGGCGTTCGCCTGGGCGCGCAGCCAGGACAAGTCGGTCCGCGAGGCTGTGACATGGGCCGTGGCCGCCGGCGGATTGTCCGTGACGCAGGCTGGCGCGCGTAGCGGCATGCCGACGCACACGGCGCTGGCCGCCGCACTGGCCTGAACGCCGAAGCCCAGCCGCAAGCCCGCAGGATCGGGCGGCTGCAGCAATTCGTTAGATGCTCAAACTCGGACTGCGACGACTAACGCTCCGACAAGGGCTGCTAGGGCCGTGACAACTAACCACTCCATCACAAATTCTCCATGCCGCGAATCAAGCGATACGCGCGGCGATTCACATAAGCAACGCTAAGCGAAAGAATCAAAGCGCCAAGAAATCCGCTAACTACTAAAACTCGGCTAGCGCTCGCATAGTGCTGGGCAAGCCAAGCGATTAACGAAGCATCTACGGCGACCACCACGGCGAAAACGACTTTGAGCCAGCCAATTTCTTCTTTGATCTGTTCGATATTTGCCATGGTGGCACTATATACCCGACACGGATCTTGCGCCCTAGTAAGCCACTGGCCGAGTAATAGCTCTCACCGGGCTACAAGCGCTGCGGCCTCATCAACGATACGGGCGAACGCCTGGGTGTCGTGGGCAAAACGGCCCAGGAACAGGCCATCCACGGCCTCGCCCAGTTCGGTCAGCGTGCCCGGCTGGGCGCTGCCGCCGTACACGATACGTGCGTCGGCAATCTGCCGGGCACTCATGAGACGGCGCCGGAGGGCCGCCGTGACTGCGGTAATGTGATCGGCCCCGGCCGAGGTCGCCTGGCCGATGGCCCAGACGGGCTCGTAAGCCACGACAAGCTTGGTCACCGTGGAAAGCTCTGCCAGGCAGGCCTCGAGCTGAGCCACGCAGTAGGCCGCTGCCGCATCACTATCACCGGCTTCGGGCTCGCCGATACACAGCCACGGGGTGAGCCCATTGCGGGCTGCCGCAGCCACCTTTCGGGCGATGACGGCATCGGTTTCTCCGAACACGGCGCGGCGCTCGGCGTGGCCGATTTCGGCGTAGCGAAGACCCAGATCGGCCAGATCAGCGCCGCTGACGGCGCCGGTAAACGCACCGCGATCCTCGTAGAACAGGTCCTGAGCTCCGAAGGCCAGCGGCGCGCCCTCGCCGGCGGCCATGCCCCCCTCGATGACGGGCATCGAGGGAAAGATCACCAGATCGACGTTGCCGCCGGCCACGGCCGGATGGCGCGTGGCGATATCGGCCGCCGCCCGCACCCAGGCCAGCGTTTCCGCGCGATTCAGATACAGCTTGAACGAGGTGCCGATGATCATGCGCGTAAACCGGTCTTACTCGACGGGGCTAGAGTCACCCGTCTTCTCGTAGTTATCGATCACGGCCACTTTCTTGGCCGAGGACGACTCGGGATCAAACCGATAGGTCAGCCACTCGGCGGCCAACTTGCGCGCCAGCTCCAGGCCCACGACCCGCTGGCCGAAGCACAGCACCTGGGCATCGTTGGACTTGATGGCCCGCTCGACCGAGTAGCCGTCGTGGGCGGTGACCGCACGGATGCCCTCGACCTTGTTGGCCGAAATGGCCACGCCCAGACCGGTGCCACAGATCAGCAGCGCGCGATCCGCCTCGCCGGCAGCAATCTTGTGCGCGGCGGCGATGGCCACCGTGGGATACGGTGTCTTGGCGGCCTCGTCCACGCCCATGTCCTCGACCGAGGCCACGTCGGCGCTGGCCTGCATGTCAGCCTTCAGGGCTTCCTTGTACTGATAGCCGGCTTCGTCGGAGCCGATGATGATGCGCAATGGATGACTCATGATGCGTTCTCTTTAAGTTGGGCCAACGTGGCGCCGGCGGCCGCGGTAATCAAGGCAAACGACACCGCGCCCGGATCCGGATGGCCCACGCTCTTGTCGCTGTGATTCTTGGCCCGGCCTAGTTTAGGCTTGAGTTCGGCGGTGGCTTCAGCGGCGGCGGCGGCGTTTTCACTGGCCGTCTGCCAGGCTTGGCACAGCGATTTTTCGGCCTCGACCTCGGCGACCAGCGTATCGGCGAACGGCGCCATGGCGTCGATCAGCGTCTTGTCACCGACCCGGGCGCCACCCAGGCGCTGGATGGCATCCACCGCTTCGCGTACGCCGGCCGCCACGGCGGGCGCTTTGATCGTGTCTTGATCCCCCAGGCGCGCGCCCAGTGTGCGCAGGCCCAAGCCCCAGAGGGCCCCGGACGTGCCGCCGGCCTCGTTGGCCCAGGCGTCACCGGAACGTTCCAGCACAGTGCCGGCCCCGCAGCCGGCATCCACCGCGCGCCGGGCTGCCGCCAGCGCCGCCTGGGCGCCGGTGAACATGCCGATGCCGTGATCGCCGTCGCCGGAGATGGCATCCAGCTTGCCGAGCGCCTCGGCTTCTTTCTCGATCTCGGCGTGGACCGCCTCGACCACTGCCAGTATGGCTGGGGCCTGCTCTTTTGATACATCACTGGCCGCCGGTGCCTCGGCCTCGAGTTCGGTCAGCGTCTGCGCCTCGCCCTGGCGCGGGGTACCCGAAATCGGCGTATCGAAGCGGTTGTAGGCCGGCGTCTGTGCGCGCGAGGTCCAGACGGCTTCCATGTCGTCGTCCAGCCAGAACAGCGTCAGCGATACACCGGCCATTTCGAAGCTGGTGACCAGTTCGCCCACCTCGGGGTTGATGACCGTCAGGCCGGCGTCGGCCAGGCGCTCGGACACGCTCTTATAGAGCACAAACAGCTCTTCGTACTTGACCGCGCCCAGGCCGTTCAACATCACGCCCACGCGAGGCGTGCCGGCGCGCGCCAGGCCCACCGGCCGCTCTTCCAGGAGCCGGTCAACCAGCATGACGCCCAGCTCGTGCGCGCTGGGCAGGTCGATTTCGTCGATACCCGGCTCGCCGTGGATGCCCATGCCCACGCCCATGCGGCCCGCGGGCACGGTGAACAACGGCTCGCTGGCCCCCGGCAGGGTACAGCCCGAAAACGCCACGCCGAACGAGCGCGTTAAGTCGTTGGCCCGCATAGCGAAATCAAAGACGCCGTCCATGTCGTCGCCGCGCTCGGCGGCATAGGCCAATGCCCGGAACACGGTGAGATCGCCGGCGATACCGCGGCGCTCGGCGGTGCGCTCGACCGGGCCGCTGCAGACGTCGTCGGTTACCGGCAGACAGCGGGCGGGAATGCCCTCGGCCTTGAGCCGCTCGGCGGCGATGCCGAAGTTCAGGACGTCACCGGCGTAGTTGCCAAACGACATGATCACCCCGGCGTCGGAGGCAGCGGCCTTGGCCACGGAGTAGATCTGCTGGGCCGAAGGCGAGGCAAAGATATTACCCATGGCCGCCCCGTGGGCCAGGCCTTCGCCCACCAGACCGGCAAACGCCGGGTAGTGGCCCGAGCCGCCGCCGATGACGATCGCGACCTGCCCGGGCGGGGTTTCGGTGGCGCGCACCACGCCGCCGGGTACGCGCTTGACCAGATCGGGATGGGCGGCCACGAACCCGTCGATGGACTCATCGACGAAATCGGCGGGCTTGTTGAAGAGATAACTCATGACGTCTCCGCGAAAAAAAAGCCGACGCCCTGACGAACGTCGGCTAGCGTTCCGATGGGCCTTACTTGCCGTTGTCGGTCATGCTGGCCAGCGTGAACGGGGCGACGAAATCGTCGGCCTTGTCTTTGGTGATCAGAATGCAGTCAAAGAGCTGCTTTTCTTTTTTCACGCCGGTGTTGCCGTGCTTGATGTAGTGGTCGGCCTGCTGCACCGCCTGCTTGGCGAAGACCGCGACCGGTTGAAGCACCGTGTAGGCCAGCTCGCCGGCCTTGATGGAATCGATGGCCGCGGGCGAGCCGTCGAAGCCGCCGACGGTCACCTGATCCAGCTTGCCGGCTTCCTTGAGGGCCGAGATCGCGCCCAGGGCCATATCGTCGTTACCCGAAATCACGCCCTTGATCTTGGGGTTGGCCTGCAGCATGCCCTGCATCTTGTTGTGGCCTTCGGTGCGGTCCCAGCTGGCCACCTGCGAGGCGACCTGCTTCAAGCCGGGATACTGGGAGAGCACGGTCTTGTAGCCGTTGGCACGCGTGGCCGCGTTGTTGTCGGACGGCGGGCCCTTGAGCTCGGCGTACTTGGCATCCGTGGTGCCCATGGCCTTGATCCACTGCATGGCGCCAAGTGCGGCACCTTGGGCGTTGTTGGAGACCAGCTGTGCCTTGGCCAGGCCCTGCTCGTTGATCTCGGCGTTGACGATGATGACCGGAATATCCGCGGCCACGGCTTTCTTCACCGAGCCGATCGAGCCATCGGCGTTGGCCGGGTCCAGGATGATGGCCGCCGAGTGGTTGGTGATGGCGGTATCGATCTGGTTGCGCTCGGTGTTGGTGTCGCCGTTGTGGGCCACGACGTTGGCCTTGTAGCCCAGCCGCTTGGCCTCGTCGGCGGCCACGTTGCCCTCGGTCTGCCAGTACGGGTTCGACGGGTTGTTGACGATGATGGTCATCAGCTTGTCTTGCGCGGCCTGGGCCGTGCCGATGCCGGCCAGGGCCGTGACACCGACGATGGCCACCGTGGCCAAAGTGGCTAGTTTTTTGGTGAACATGCCTGTCTCCTCTGTCGCGTTGTTTGGCGTTGTGTCTTGCGTTGTGGTCGCTGTCGGGCGCGCTACGAGGCCGACTTGGCCGGCCCCTGCGCGCTCTTGTTGTGGGATGTTTTTTCAGGCGACGCCGCGGCCTTGGCCGGCCGGCGACGTTTCTTGGTGTCGATGGAGTTCAGCAGCACGGCCAACACAATCACCACGCCCGTGAAGACCATCTGCCAATAGTTGGATACGCCCACGATGACCAGGCCATCCGAGAGAAAGCCGATCACGAAGGCACCCAGCAGCGTGCCGCGCACGTTGCCCACGCCCCCGGCCAGCGCGGCACCGCCGATGACGACGGTAGCGATAGCGGTCAGCTCGTAGGTGGTGCCTGCCGTGGGCCCGGCCGAGGTCAGCTGAGAGGTCAGTACCAGGCCGGCGATGGCCGCGCAGACGCCGGACAGTACAAAGACCATGACCGTGACGAACTGGGTCGGCACGCCCGACAGGCGGGCGGCGCGAGCGTTGCCGCCGGTGGCATAGAGCCAGCGGCCGAACGCCGTACGGTTCAGCGTGATCGACAGTACAATAGCCACCACCGCCATGATGATCACGCCGACCGGGATATCCAGCAGCCGGTTGAAGCCCAGCCAGTCCAGCCCGGTGTTCCCCAGGGCCTCCTGACCGCCGAGATTGTTATAGGTCAGCCCGTCGGTAATCAGCAGCGCGATACCGCGCACCGCATACAGCGCGCCCAGCGTGGCTACGAACGACGGCACCTTGAAATAAGCCACCAGCACGCCGTTGACCAGTCCCACCAGCGCGCCAACGCCGCAGACCAGGAGCGCGACCACCCAGATCGGCGGGTAGGCGGTATAGCCCAGCGGGCCCAGATCGATGCCGTGGATGAAAAACCCGGTCATCACGCCGCACAGGCCCAGCGTCGACCCCACCGACAGATCGATGCCGCCGGTCAGAATGACCAGCAACATGCCCAGCCCCAGCAGGCCAAAGATGGCCACGTGCGAGGTCATGGTCAGCAGGTTGTCGACCGTCAGATAGTTCGGCGAGAGCAGCGAAAAGACAACGATGATGGCCACCAGGCCAAAGAACGCACGGCCCTCCAGCAGAATGGCCAGCGGATCGAAGCCGCCGCTTTTGGATGTATCAGTCTTGGCCATGACGCCCTCGTTGTGAAATTGGTGCCATCGATGTCAGGCCGACTCGCCCGAGGCCGCCATGATGGCTTCCTGGGTAGTATCCGGACCGAGCTCGGCCACGATGCGTCCGCGCGCCATCACGATGATGCGGTGCGCGATCGACAGGCATTCGCTGACTTCCGAAGTGGTATAGACCACGGCCACACCTTGGCGGGCCCGCTCGGAGAGCAGCTTGAAGACCTCGGCCTTGGCGCCGATGTCGATGCCGCGGCTGGGCTCGTCCAGCAGAATCACGCTGGGCTGGGTGGCCAGCATCTTGCCGATGACCACCTTCTGCTGATTGCCGCCCGACAAGGAGCCGATCGCTGCGTCCGGGCCGTCGGTCTTGACGTGCACATCGCGAATGCCGGTATCGACCAGCCCCCGCTCGGTGGTGTCGGAAACGAACAGCCGCTTGACGAACTCGGCGATGCTGGCCAGCGATAGATTGCGCCCCACGCTCAGCGTCTGGACCAGGCCGTCGCGTTGGCGATCCTCGGGCACCAGGCACAGCCCGGCCGCGATCCGATCGGCGATCGACAACGCGCTGATTTCCTGCCCGGCCAGCCGAATCGTGCCGGTCTGTGCCGCGGTGTTGCCGGCCAAAGTCTCCAGAAGCTCTGTACGCCCGGCCCCCATCAGGCCGTAGATACACACGATTTCGCCGGCGGCGATCGACAGGTCTAAATTATCCACGGCCAGCCGGTCGGCCTTGGTGGCATCGGCCACCGACAGGCCCTCGACGGCCAGGGCCGTATCGCCGAAGGTGTAGCCCTCGGGCGGGCTGCCCAGATCATAGTGGTCACCCACCATGTGGCGCACGATCCAGGCCAGGTCGATATGGGCGCGTACTTCGTTGGCGGTCATCGCCCCGTCGCGCAGAACCACCGCATAATCGGTGATTTCCAGCGCCTCTTCGAGGTGATGCGAGATATAGACGATGGCCACCCCGCGTGATGTCAGGTCGTGGACCACCTTGAACAGCACCTCGATCTCAGCTGCCGACAGCGCCGAGGTGGGCTCGTCCATGATCAGGATGCGCGAACGCGCCGACAGGGCCCGGGCGATCTCCACGATCTGCTGCTGGCCCACCCGCAGCTCGCCGACGGGCGTGGCGGGGTCGATATCTTCTTCCAGCTCGGCCATGAGGGCAGCGGCCTGGCGGGCCTGCTCGCTGTAATCCACCTGGCCGAAGCGCACGATCTCGCGGCCCATGAAGATGTTGTCGGCCACCGACATATTAGGCGACAGCGACAGCTCCTGATGGATGATCGAGATACCCTGATCACGAGCGTCGACGGTGGAGGAAAACACCACCGGCGCGCCGTCGAGAATGAGCTCGCCGGCGGTCGGCTGCTCCACGCCGGACAGGATTTTCATCAGCGTGGATTTGCCCGCGCCGTTTTCGCCGAACAGCGTGGTGACGGTGCCGGGATAGATATCGAAATCTACCCCTTTCAAGGCCTGCACCCCGCCGTAGTGTTTGACCACGTGTCGGGCCGAGAGCACCGGCGAGGCGTCCAGTTCGCGCGCGGTGGCACTCATGAGCCCACCTCGAGCGCGACCGGGGTGATCAACCAGTTGTTGGGAATGATCTGCTGGAACACACCGACGACGTGGAGCTGTTTGCCCGGCAGCGCATCGCGATCCAGATCGGCCAGCACGGCCGCCTTCATCGCGTCGTTGATGCCGGCGGCGGCGTTCTGGTACTCGATCTGATTCTTGAAATCACCAAACGCGATATTGCCGGCGCCGTCGCGTAGTGCGGTGCCGTTGATGGCCGGGCCGACCTGTACGCGCACGACCTGCCCGGACGGCATATCGGGCACGTCGACGTTGCAGATCCCGCCGTCACAGCTTGCCACCGTGCCGGTGGCGTCCACCGACAGAACCGGCGCCACGGCGCCCTCGACGCCGTAGTCGGCTACGGCGGCCTCGCTGTCATCGGCCAGCGCGCGGGCCAGCTTGGGTGCGGCTGCCGCACGCTCCATGACGGTGTCGCGAATCTCGGGGAACGTCTTGTCCCCGTAGGCCTCGGGGGAGAAGCCGGCGTTGGCGACCGGGCCGTCGCCGGTGTTGGATACATACGATGTATCCAGCGCCATGAGCGCGACCAGCACGACCGCCACACCCGCGATGATCCCGCGCTTGGCCGGGCGCGACAGACCGGACTTATGTCGTGGCTTGGTTGTGCTCGTCATGTTGCCAACTCCACCGGGGAGAGAAAAAAGACCGGAGCGAGACGCCCCGGGATGACGAGCCACGGCTTCGACCCCGCAGCCCGTCCGGCTAGCCTGGAACGGGGATCGCTAGTGGTGAGGGTCGATGGCCACCTTCATCGAGGCATCGCCTTTTTCCATGACCTCGAGCGCCTCATGGAACTTGGACATGGGATAGGTGTGGGTCACCACGCCGCGCATGTCGATCTTGCGGGTGGCCAGAAAATCGATCGCCCGCGGATAGGTGTAGGGGCCCAGGTGCGAGCCCAACACGTCCAGCTCCTTGCGGTCGCTGATGATCGACCAGTCCAGCGTGACCTCGGAGCCGAACACCGAGAACTCCACGAAGCGGCCCAGCTTGCGCAGCATGTGGATGCCCTGATTCACCGCCGCATGATGGCCCGTGGCTTCGACGTAAACGTCACAGCCATAGCCTTCGGTGATGTCCTTGATCTTCTGATAGACATCGACCTCGGCCGGGTTCCAGACCTCATCGGCGCCCATCTGCATGGCGAACTTCTCGCGGTCGGGCTTCATGTCGAGCACGATCAGCTTCTTGGGGTTGGACAAGGCGATCTGGCCGATGATGCCCAGGCCCAACGTGCCGGCGCCGGCTACCACCACGACGTCGTCCGGGGTCACCTGGGCCCGGTCAGCTGCGTGCAGCGAACAGGCCAGCGGCTCGGTCAGCACGGCCTCCTCGGCCGGCACGTGATCGGGCACCTGATGCACGATGCCCTCGATCGGGAAGATCATGTACTGGGCGAACGCGCCGTTGACGTTGGACTGAAAGCCGTACAGATCGTGCTTGTCGCACATCCAGTACTGGCCGCGGTTACAGAAACGACAGTCCCAGCACGGCACGATCTGCTCAGAGATCACCCGGTCGCCCACGGCCACGTTCTTGGCCTTGGCCGCGCCTTCGCCCAGGGCCACCACGTGACAGACGAACTCGTGGCCCGGAATCATCGGCGGCTTGACGTAGCGCGGCTGGGTGTCGTCGCCCCAGAACGACGGCGCGCCGTGGTAGACCTTCACGTCAGACATGCAGATGCCGACCAGCTCGACGCGACACAGGATCTCGCCCGGGCCGGGCGTGGGCACCTCGACTTCCTCGAGACGATAGTCGCCCGGGGCATAACAGACCACGGCCTGCATGGTCTTCGGAATGTCGCCCACGGGCTGCTGGGTGTCCTCGCGTTCCATGACGTCCGACATCGCTGTCTCCTCGGCTGGTGGCCCGACTGCTGCGTGCAACCGCCGGGTTAGCGATGAACATTTGCTCATCGCGTAATCATTTGTTTGTTCGGAGTCGATGTTAGGCCGGCCGACAGGCGAGATCAATTGAAACGGCCGCCTACTGCACTAGACTTTGGTCTTAGCTTAAAACCGCGTAATAGCGGGGGTTTACGCGTGTCGCCTTACGAAAAAGCCGTCGTTCTTGGCGCGAGACGCGAATCGACGTAGGATCAGGCTACCGAAACATTAGTTCACGACTTGTTCGCGTGAACAGGGGTATGCCGAGGCTCGCGATGACCGCCGACGAACTCACCGAACTGGCCAAGCTCTATCACATCGACGGCTTGACCCAGGAAGAGCTGGCCCAGCGTTTCGATGTCTCCCGAGTGAAGATCGGCCGGCTGCTCAAGCGCGCGGTCTCCGAGGGCATCGTCGAAATCTGTGTGCGCCTGTCGCACCCGCCGGATCGCACGGCAGCGCTGGAAAAAGCCCTGATCCAGCGTTTCGGCATCAAGCGCGCCATCATCTCGGTCGATCATCGCGACGCCGAGCGCCAGCGCGAGCTCCTGGCCGGGCTGGTCGCCCGCTATCTGGACCAGACGCTTAGCGATACCAGCGTGGTCGCCGTCGGCATGGGGCGAAACGTGTCGACCGTACCCAGCCAGGTGGTCGCGCGTCAGCATCGTCACTGCAGCTTCGTGTGTGCCATCGGCGGCTCGTATCGCGGCGGCGAGGCGATGAACGCCGACCAGACCTGTCGTCGTTTCGCCGAACGCTTCGGCGGCGAGAGCGTGACGCTCTATGCCCCGGCGATCGTCGCCAACCGCGACACTCGTGATGCGCTGATGGCCAACGACACCGTGCGCCAGTCGCTGACTCGCGCCCAGCAGGCCGATGTGGCCCTGGTGGGCGTGGGCGATATCCTGGAAGACAGCAATATGGTGCGCATGGGCTGGTTCACCCAGGAAGAGATCAACGCCGTCCGCCGGCTGGGCGTGGTCGGCGACATCATGGGCTATGACTTCATCGACATGGACGGCAACCTGGCGGATACGCCGCTGGTGGGCCGGGTCATCGGCCTGACCATCGAGCACCTGCGCCACATTCCCGACGTGATCGCCACCGCCAGCGAGCCGACCAAGGTTGGCGGCATTCTGGGGGCACTTCGCACGGGTACCATTGATACGCTGGCCACCACCGAATCCATCGCCGAGACGGTGCTGGGCCTGGATCAGTCACGGCGCTAGGCGCTGTTCAAGCGCCCTGAGCGATCAGCCGAACAACTGCCCCACGATACGAAAACCGGCGATATACGTACCGGCCGCCGAGCCGAGCGTGGCCCCCAGAAATACCAGCAGGGTGCGCGACACGCGGTTGCGCCACCAGCCCTTTACGGACGTGACGTCTGACTTGAGCGTTGAGAAATCCCCGACGCGCGGCTTGCGCAGCCACACCTCCACTGCGGCCACGACCATGCCAGCGCCGATGGTCGGGTTGAGCGAGGTGATGGGCGCGGCGATGAATGCCGTCACGATCGACAACGGATGCCCAAGGGCAATGGCCGTGCCCAGAGCCGACAGCGCGCCGTTGATGACCACCCATTCGACCACCAGCTGCTGGCCCAGCCCGGCACTCTTGGAAAAGCCGAAGGCAAAGCCGGCAAAGACCAGGGCCACCACCAGCCAGGGCAGCCAGCGCACCCAGCGCGCGCCGGGCGGCACCGTATCCAGCTCGGCCACGCGCGCGCCCGGATCGGTCATGCCGGCTTCCAGATACCCGGCCAGCCCCTTGAGGTGGCCCGCACCGATGACCACCAGCGTGCGCCCGGCATCGCGACGCCCGGCCAGCAGCTTGGCCGCCATGTATTGATCGCGCTCGTCGATGAGGGCGGCGTGCATCGCGCTGGACTCGGCCGCGAACTCGTTGAAGGTGGACTCGAGCATGTCGCCTTCCTTCAACTTTTCGATATCGTCCTCGCTGATCTTGTCGGAGGACACGAGGCTGGTGGCCAGACCGGTCAGCACCGTGGCCCGCTGCCACCAGGGAATATTGCGATAGACCCGCTTGAGCGTGATGCCCACGTTGCGATCCACCAGCGTGAGCGGAGTCTGGCGGGCCTCGGCGGCGGTAATGGCGGCGCGCATTTCTGCCCCCGGCTCGATGCCGAACTGATCGGCCAGGCGCTGTTGATACGCGCCCAGCGCAAGGCTCGCCGCCACCATGCCCGCCTGGCCTTTTCGGATGACCGCAAACAGGTCCATCTCGGCCATTTCCGACTGGCGGGTGAGTGCCCCGTAGCGGGCAGCGCACAGCTCGATGGCGACCTCGTCGTAGTCGCCCGAGGCGATCTCGGTGCGCACTTCTTCGGCGCTGGCCCGCGAGACGTGGGCCGTTCCCAGCAGCAGATACTCTCGCGGGCCGTGCGCGACGAGCCGGCGCGGCCCGCCGGCTTGGGCCGTATCAGCTGGCACAGATGCAGAAACGTCGGTCGACGACCCGCCTTGATCACTCATGGCCCGTCCTAGGATGTCAGATACAAAAATCGGGGCGCTGTGGCCCCGATTCACGTCCTAGACTACCACTGACCGCGGCAGATCAACGCTTGTTGCGGTCGCTGCCCAGCACTTTCACGCCCAGAAAGATCATCAGGCCAATGAATGGCACGGCCGCGACCGCAAAGATAACGATGCCCACCATGACGTATCGGCCTATTCGTCGCTGGCCGCGTCGGCGCTGTAGTCGTTGGGGTTGCCCTGCTGCAACGAGCCGGTGCCGACTTTCTCACCGTCGAGATACCAGACCACCTGCAGGCCGTCCATGGCCGCGCCGTAGCAGTCGGCGCCGTCGCCATAGTCCAGGCAGAGCTTGTCGTCTTCGATCGTCCAGCTGCCGGTGTACTCGGCCGCCAGCAGCTGACCGTCGGGGGCGTAGTATTCGCCGTAATCACCGCCGGTGCTCATGCTGCCGGTGACCGTGTGGTCGATGATCTGCTTGCGCAGCCCGGCTTCATCCAGCACCTGGACGTCGGCACTCGCGCTGTCAGCGCCGGTCTGGCTCGATGTAGCCTGCGAGGCCGTGTTGTCGGTGGCCGCGTCGTTATCGCCACCACAGCCCACCAGGCCCAGGGCCAGAACCAGACTCGTGGCAAACAGCGCAGAACGAACGTTCGAGTGGTGCATAGAACAATACGGGGTTCGTGTGAATGTCTTCGAGACTACCGCGATGGGCGATGAATCCCATATCTGGCTGTATAACCCAACAAGCCGGTCACGGCTCAGGATGCTCGCGGGTGGGGCGTTTGGCCAACTTGCGTTGTAGCGTACGCCGATGCATGTTCAGCGCCCGCGCCGTGGCCGAGATATTGCCGTCATGGTCGGCCAGCACCTGCTGGATGTGCTCCCACTCCAGGCGCCGCAGCGAGGTGGGATGCAGCGTGGCACTCTCGGCCGCCGCCTCTGGGGCATCGTCGGCCAGGGCGGACAGAATCTGGCGCGCGGTAGCCGGCTTGGGCAGATAGTTGAAAGCGCCCAGCTTGATGGCCTCGATGGCGGTGGCGATGCTGGCATAGCCGGTCAGCATCAGGATCCGCATGCTCGGGGCCGCGGCATGCAGCGGGCCGATCAATGCCAGCCCGCTGCGCTCGCCCAGGCGCAGATCCACCACGGCCGCCGCCGGCCGCGGCGCGACCGCATCGATACAGTCCAGCGCCTGCTCGGGAGTGACCGCGGTGGTGACCTCATGGCCCAGACGGGTCAGCGCGCGCGTCAACGTGCGGGTGAATACCGGGTCATCATCGACCAGCAGAATATGCATGTCAGTCGTGCTCTAACGGAAATAACCCGTTTTTGTTGAATACGATACAGGTACGGGTGCCGCCGGCGGCGGATGCCGCAAACGACAGCTCGGCGCCAATACGCGCCAGGCTGGCCCGGGCCAGAGTCAGCCCCAAACCCAAGCCGCCGGGCTTGGTCGAGGCCGTGGCAGCACGCTGCAGGCGCTCGATATCGGGATGGCCCGGGTCGTCGATATAAATGACCCAGTGCGCGCCGCGCTCGTGCCGCGCCAGTGCCAGATGCGGGTGGCCGGCCGCCAGGGCCGCATCGGCGGCGTTGTCCAGCAGGTTGCCCAGCGCCTGTGCCAGTGCCGGGTCATTGCGTACCGGCTGCTCGGTCACGGCCTGCCAGTCAGCCAGATCCAGCTCGATCTCCGGCCGCCGGGCACGCCAGCGCGCCACCAAGGTGTCGAAGAACACCGCGGCCGTGGTCGTGTCCTGGGCTCGGGGATCACGCGCGGCCACCAGCGCCCGCAGCTCGCGTGCCGCCTGCTCGGCCTGACTGTGGATAGTGGCGATATCCTCACGCACGTCGGGCGACAGGCCCGGCTCGTCCTGGAGCGACTCGGCCGCGATCAGAATCGTCGACAGCGGCGTATTCAGGGCATGGGCGGCACCGGCGGCCACCGTGGCCACGCTCACCACGGCATCGTCGCGCATCAGGCGCTCGCGCTGGGCGGCCAGCTCGCGCTCGCTGGCGCGTACGCGCGCGGCCAGCGCCATGAGAAACACCAGCAACAAAGCCGCGGCCAGCACGAACATCGCCCACATGCCAATCACGTGGCGCTCGAAACCGATGACCGCCATCGGGTGGCCCAGATGTGACAGATAACGCCACAGCAGCGCGGTATACCCGGCCACGCAGACGCCGGTGACCGTCAGCGCGCCGCGGATATCCAGCGCTGCGCCGGCAAACGCCACCGGTAATAGAAACAGCGACACGAACGGGTTCGTGGCCCCGCCGATCGCCCAGAAAAACGCGAACAGAACGCTCGTGTCGAAGACCAGATGCCCCACCAGCGCACGATTGGCCCGACGATCATGATCATCAGCGACAGCGCGCGGCAGGCGTTGGTTGAAGACCAGCAGCAACAGCGGCAGGGCCCAGACCGCGATACCGGTCGTCAGACCAAATACGCTCATCAAGACCAGCGCAGTGGCCAGCAGCGCAGCCGCCAGATACCGGAGTGTGGCCAGCAGACGCAGAACCGAGGCCGGCTGCAATGAAATCAACGCCGTCAGCCCCGCAGTTTCCGGATCTACAAGCCTTGCAGACGATGCCATGCCACCGGCCGGTTAAAACGACCAGTGCAGTGTGGCATAAGCATTCCGCCCGGCGCCGGGCAGCCGTGCGCCCACGGGCACCGCGCTGTCGCCGGCGCGGTTGAATCCGGCTAGAAAGTCGCGGTAGCCGCGGTCAAGCAGGTTATCGACCCCCACCTCTACCGATACCGCATCGGTCGCCTGATAGCGCGCGGCGACGTCAGTGAGCGCATAGCCGCCGGTAGCCGGATCGGCCACGCTGGGATCCGTGCGATAATCGGCAGTGTCGTGCTGGGCAAAGACATAACGCTGGGCCAGGCGCAGCTGCCAGTCGGCATTGGCCCAGGTGAGCTGTGCACGCACGTTGCCGGGGGCGATCCGATAGAGATTATCGCTTACGTCCACACGCTTGCCGCGGGTATAGCCGGCCCCGCCGTCGAGCTGCCAGTGGGTAGAGATGGCATAACTGGCGGCCACGTCGGCGCCGTAGATCTCGGCCTCGACGTTGGCGTATTGCAGCGGCGTGGCATCGCCATTGACCCTGGAGACCCGCTCCACGTCGGAATCCACCTGGCCCGGCGTGTCGTCGAAGGCGACGGCGTCGATATAGTCGTTGATGCGGTGATAATAAACCTGGGGCGATACGCTCAGCCGCGAGCCCGTAAACGACAGCCCCAGATCCGCCATATAAGCCACCTCCGGGTCCAAACGCGTATCACCGATCACGTTATTGCCATCGGCCGCCCCGGCCGAGGCTTCCAGCGGAATATAGGCATAACGTTCGATGTAATACGGGGAGCGGGTCTTGCGCGCCAGGCCAAGCGTGGCCTGCCAGCGCTCGCCAAAGGCACGCGACAGCTTGCCGACCAGATCTACATTGTCATCGCTTTGGGCCCGGTCGTCGGCCGCGAATTCGGCAGCCAGCCGCTGGGCCGGGGCCGGCAGCCCCGGTGCCACCCCGCCCGGCCCGGCTGACATGTCGATATGGGTATAGCGCAGGCCCAGCTCGCCGCGCCAGGCATCGCTGAGTAGCTCGTCAGTCAGCCTGTCCAGCGCGCCGGCCCACTGCGCAAAACCGCTGTATGTGTTGCGCCGGATACTGTCGAAGTTGTCGACCCGAAAGCCCGGATTATCTGGATTGCCCACGAAGGCATCGTGCTGGGCAAAGCGGCCGTCGACGCCCAGCGTCGCCTCACCGCCGGCCAGATCATGCGCTGCACGTAGCCGGGTGGCGTACTGCTGGCTGCGGGCGCGAATGAAGCGCGGGTCGTCGGCCGCGCCGTTTAAGGGTGAAAAATCCGGCGCCGGCCGCAACAGATCATTCGCCATACGGTGCTCGACGTGATTGCCCGAGATCTGGGCCGAAAGCCGCCAGTCGGCCAGCGTGACGCGATGTTCGAGCTGGCCCATCCAGGTATGGAAGAAGTCGGTATCCAAGGGCAGCGCGGCGTTACCCGAATCCCCCGTGCGCTGGGCCCGTACAAACGCCGAGGTCTCGCCCAGACGCCCGCGGTGCCCCAGGTCGATGCCGTATTGCTTGCGGTCATAGGCGGTGGCGTTTAACACGCCATAAGGCGTGCGGGTATTGGCTGCCTGGTCGGTGGCTGCGGTCACGCCGATCCGGTTGTGCTCGTTGGCGAGACTGGCCTGGCCGGCCAGGCCGTAGCCGTTGTTCACGCTCTCGATACGCGATTCGGCCCAGCCGTGGAGCGCATAGGTATCGTCCAGCGCATAATCGCTGGTCTTAGTGGTGGCGTTCACCGTGGTGCCAATGGCATCCACGCTGTCGGCCACCGAGGGAATGCCGCGAGTCACCGACACCTCTTCCACCAGCGCAGCCGGCGCATAGTGCAGCGGCGGGTCCATCCAGTTCGGCCCGCCCGAGGCGATGCCCATACCGTCGATCGTGACCTGGTTGCGATACCCGGACAGCCCCCGAAACTGCGTCTGGCCGGCCAGCCCGCCGTTATCCAGCGCCGCGCCGCCGGGCACCCGGTTCAGCGCCTTGGCGGTATCGACTCGCTCAGCCTGTGGCGTGGGTGAAACGGTTTCGGCACGACTGGCCCGGGCCGAGACCGTCGTCGGGGCCAGCTCGGTTGGGTCCGCCACGCGGGTTGCAGGGTCGGCCGGCGCGACCGGCCGTGGTGAGGCGGGTGCCGCCGCCAGTGCCGGTGTCGTTGCCCCGATGCCAGCTATGGCAACGCTTACCAGCCCTCGTACGTATCCCCGTGCCACAGCGGCCTCCCCTCTCGCTCGATAGGGAACAGGCTAGAACTCGCACGGTGGCCGAGCCATGTGACATAACGTCGCGCGAGGGCCACCGCAGGCAGCACGACTATGAAATTAGGCATCATCGGGGATATTCACGGCGCGTGGGATAGCCACGACACGCGTTTTTTCAACACCGCGGGCTACGACGGGCTGCTGCTGACGGGCGACTTACCACGCTTCGTGGGCGCGTTGCCCGTCGCGCGCCAACTGGCCGAGTTGACCCCGCCGGCATACATGATCCCCGGCAACCACGACGCCACGGGGCTGGTACAGCTGTATGCCGAAATGTCCGGGCACACCCGCCTGACCCGTTTGACCGCGCTGGGTATGCCCGAGCGCGTGGCCCACCTCGCAGAGACGTTGGGCCCGATTACCCTGGGCGGCTACAGCCTCCATGCCCTGGGGGATAATCTCGGTCTGGTCATGGCACGGCCGCATGCCATGGGTGGCGACAAGCTCTATTTTGCCGACTATCTGCGCCGCGTGTACGGCGTGACCGATCTCGCGTCCAGCCGCGATAGGCTCTGTCGACTCATCGATGCCGCCCCGCGCGATCTGATCGTGCTGGCGCATAACGGCCCGGCCGGCCTCGGGGCAGCACCCAACGCGCCGTTTGGCTGTGACTTCGACCCCAAGCGCGGTGATTTCGGCGATCCGGACCTGGCCGAGGCGCTGACCTACGCACGTGAGACCGGCCGCCGGGTTCTGGGCACCGTGGCCGGGCATATGCACCACCGCAGCAAGGACGGCCGCCACTGGCGTCGAACCTATCACCGGGATACACACGACACGCTGCATATCAACGCCGCCCGCGTGCCGCGCATCGAGGCCGAAGGCAGCCGGCGACATCATGTGGTGCTCGACTTGGATCAAGGCGAAGCCAGAGCTCAGACGCGTTGGGTCGACGCCGCAGGCGCTGTCGTCTCGGCCGAAGATTGGCGCTAGGGCCCGTCGCCACGCATGAGCCGGCCGCGTATCACACAAAAAAGCCCGCATCTCGTCGATACGGGCTCTTAATCAACATACCGCTCAAGCCTAGCGCGCCATATATAAAGCGATCCCGATTACGGTGCTGATGGTAATGACGACCATGCCACCAAACGCTACGTATTCGATCATTTTTATGCCCCGCGTGCCGCTCTGGCCCTGTTCATGAGTATGAGTGCGAGCGCTGCATCAATCAAACTGCAGATCATCACACCGCCAAGACAGCCCCAAAGCAACAATGGCTTACCGTTAAGCAACGCGATACAGCCCGCAGCGACACTACCGAACAGACTGGCGGTGGTGACCGTGAACAACGCGATCATGCCTCTGACCTGTATATCGATTTCTTGCGCACGGCTCATATCGGCAAGTACGTCTGGAGTGGCTCTAAAAAAGAATTAACACAGCGTCTGGCTAAATCGAAAATGCGGCTAGATGCTTATTATTTAAACGCCCGTTCGTACTGCTTGGGAATATCAGCCAGCTCGAAGGCATCGCCGTGCAGCTCGCGGGCGGCGGTCAGCGGGAAGTACGGGTCCCGCAGGAACTCGCGGGCCAGCAGCACGCAGTCGGCCTGGCCTGAGTGGATCACGTGCTCGGCCTGTACCGGGTGCTCGATCATGCCGACCGCGCCCGTGGCCAGGCCCACCTCGCGCTTGACGCGAGCCGCGAACTCGGTCTGATAGCCCGGACCGACCGGGATATTGGGGCTGGGCGTATTACCGCCGCCGGAGCAGTCCAGCACGTCCACGCCCGCGTCCTTGAGCCAGTGGGCAAAAGCGACCGTGTCGTCCATCGTCCAGCCGCCGTCCTCGAAATCTGAGGCCGAGATACGGAAGAACAGCGGTTTGCCAGCCGGCCAGACTTCTTTGACTGCACGGACCACTTCGAGCGAAAAGCGACAGCGGTTTTCCAGCGTGCCGCCGTAGTCGTCGGTGCGCTTGTTGGCCAGCGGCGACTGGAACTCGTGCAACAGATAACCGTGGGCGCCGTGGATCTCGATGACGTCCATGCCGGCGGCATCTGCACGCTTGGCGGCATCCACGAACGCCTGAACCAGCTCGGCGATCTCGTCAGTGGTCAGCTCGTGCGGCACAGGCGCGTTATCGGAAAACGCCACTGCGCTGGGGGCCACCGTGGTCCACGCACCTTCTTCCTCGGTGAGCGCGCGCCCGCCGTCCCAGGGCGCAACACAAGAAGCCTTGCGCCCGGCGTGAGCCAGCTGCACGCCCGGCGTGGCGCCCTGAGCGCGGATGAAATCGGCGTTACGCTTAAACTCGGCCACGTGGTCGTCCGACCAGATACCCAGATCGCCAGGGGTGATCCGCCCGGCCGGCGTGACCGCCGTGGCCTCGAGCATCACCATGCCGGCGCCGCCGACGGCTCTAGAGCCCAGATGGACGAAGTGCCAATCGTTGGGGTGACCGTCACGAGCCGAGTACTGACACATCGGCGAGACGAAGATGCGATTACGAAACGTGACGTCGCGAATCGTCCAGGGCTGAAACAGATCGGGCTGGGCCATAACAGGCCTCCGGCTGGTAAACGTTGTGTGCAATATATCTGTCAAGCACATCGGCTTTTCAAGTCAGTCGCGCTATGCTTGTGAAAACATATGGTTTCAAAAGCCGACCGCTATGCGTTATTCACCGCGGCTGATCCGCTTTTTAACAGCCGGGATGATCGGCCTGGCCGGCGTGCTTGGCGCCTCACAGGGAACGGCCGCGCCGGCGCCGCCGATTTCGGCCACGGGCATCAATCTGGCCGACACCGACTATCCCTATGCCGTATCGCATCTGACGCTAGATGCGCCCGCCGGGCCGGTCGACATGGCGTATATGGACATCGCCCCCAAAAACGGCGATTCCGATGCGCCAACGATCGTGCTGCTGCACGGCAAAAACTTCTCCGGCGCGTATTGGGGCGACACGGCCGCCTGGCTGTCGGCCCGCGGCTGGCGCGTCATCGCCCCCGACCAGATCGGCTTCGGTAAATCCGATAAACCGCGGGCCTACAGCTATACGTTTGCCCACCTGGCCGAAAACACGCACGCCCTGCTCAAGGCACTCGGCATCTCCCGAGCCACGGTCCTGGGCCATTCGATGGGCGGCATGCTGGCCACCCGGTTTGCCTTGATGTACCCGACGCTCACCGAGCAGCTGGTGCTCGTGGATCCCATCGGACTCGAAGACTGGAAAGCCAAGGGTGTGCCCTATCGCGGCATGAGCGCCTGGTATGCCCGCGAGCTGAAAAAAGACTATGCCGGGATCCGGGCTTATCAAGAAAAAAGCTACTACCACGGCACCTGGAAGCCCGCCTACGAGCCCTGGGCGCGGATGCTGGCCGGCATGTATGCCAGCGACGGGCGCAAGCGTCTGGCCTGGGTAGGGGCAGCCACCTACGACATGATCTACAACGAGCCGGTGGTCTATGAGTTTGGCCGGCTGGCCATGCCGACCACGCTGATCGTGGGCGCGCTGGACCGTACGGCCCTGGGCAAGGATTTGGTGGCGCCGGAGGTTGCGGCACGGCTGGGCGACTATCCCCAGCTGTCGAAACAGGCAGTCGCTGCCATGCCACACGGCCAGCGCGTGCTGATGGACGGGCTGGGCCACCTGCCTTTCATCGAAGCCCCGGAGCGCTTCTACGATATGCTCGCTAAAACTCTGGGTAAGCCGGCCGGCAACGCGCCGGAGACCACCGCTACGGATGACGACACATGAGCACCGCGACGCTTCAACTTCATGAACAGTCGGCCACAGAACTGGCCGCGGCTATTCGATCTGAAACGTGCAGCGCACGCGAGGTGCTCGAGCATTTCATTGCTCGTCACGAGGCCTTGAATACCTCGATCAATGCCGTGGTCGTGCGTGATTTCGAGCGCGCCCGCCAGGCCGCCGACGCTGTGGATCAGGCCGTGGCCGACGGCGCTCCCCTGGGCCCGCTGGCCGGGGTACCGATGACCGTCAAGGACACCTTCGAGGCCGAGGGCTTGGTTACCGCCGTGGGCGAGCCGCGCCTGGCCCAGTATGTCGCCCCGCGCGACGCCGTAGCCGTGGCGCGGCTGAAGGCCGCCGGTGCCATCGTATTCGGCAAGACCAATACGCCCCGGCTGGCGCAGGACGTCCAGACCTACAACGACATCTACGGCACTACCAACAACCCCTGGAACACAAAGCGCACCTCGGGCGGCTCCTCGGGCGGGGCCGCGGCCGCGGTGGCCGCCGGCCTCTCGCCGATAGAACTGGGCTCCGACCTGGCCGGCTCGATCCGCACGCCGGCCGCCTGGTGCGGCGTCTACGGCCACAAGCCCAGCTATGGCGTCGTCCCCATGCGTGGCCATATTCCCGGCCCGCCGGGCACCGTGGCCACGCCCGATCTCTGCGTGGCCGGCCCGATCGCGCGCGACCCGGCCGATCTATCGCCTCTTTTGGACGTGCTGGCCGGCCCGGACGCGCTCGATGCCGGCGCCTGGCAGATCAAACTGCCCGGCCCGGTCGGTAAGCGCCTGTCAGATTTCCGAGTCGCCACGTATTTCGACGACGACTTCGCCCCCACCGATTCAAGCGTGCGCGCTGCCATACAGGCCATGCAGAGCACCCTGGCCGAACACGGCGCTACCCCAAGCCCGGTCAACACCCTGCCCGGCGGGTTCGCCGACAGCTACGACCTCTACGACCGGCTGTTGAATGCCCTGGTGGGCGCGGGTCTGCCGGACAAGCTCTATACCAAGGCCAAGCGCGGCGCCGCCCTACTGGGCCTGCTCAAGCGCACCGAGCGCGGCACGCTGGGCGGTTTTGCCACGCGCGCCACCGGCAGCCACCGCGACTGGGCCGCCAACGACGAAGCCCGCCAGCGCCTGCGCGAAAGCTGGCAGAAATTTTTCAACGACCACGACGTCCTGCTGATGCCGGCCGTCGGTGTCCCCGCAATCGCGCATCAGCACAAAGGCTCGCTGTTTGATCGCAAGATCCGCGTGAACGGTCAGGACGTGGCCTACACCCAGCTGTTTCGCTGGATCGCCCCGGCCACGCTGGCCGGCCTGCCGGCCACCACTGCTCCCATCGGTCTCTCCCCCGACGGCCTGCCCGTCGCCATCCAGATCGTGGGTGCCTACGGCGCCGACCACACCACTATCGCGTTCGCTAGGGCGCTGCGCGAGGCCGGTATCGGCATCGGTCGACCGCCGGGCTACGAGTAGTTGTCGGTGGTTTTAAAGAGATTCTTTCAATCCATGTCCGCGAGTTAGCGCAGACCCAAAGTGTCCATCACATCGTTCAACGATCGTCGCCCTGCTTTATCAAGCGTTTGTAGCGGTCGCGGCAGGCAATCGGGCCCGGCCAGGCCAAGCTGCTCTGCCGCTGATGCGATGACCCGCAGACTGCCGCCGTGTTCTTTGTAGAGATTCCAAAGAGGCGTCAGAGCATCACACAACCGTGTCGCTGTATCGCTCTGACCGGCCTGGGCGGCCCGCGTGATAGCCAGTGCGGGTTCTGGGAATAATCCGCCGATCACCGAATACCAGGCATCACAACCCGCGTTCAGGCCGCGGGCCGCGAAAGCGTCACCGCTCACGCCAACGGTTACGTGTGCCGGAATGCGTGCTCTCAAACGCTCGACCCGCGCGGCAGCCTCGGTCGGATCATCGGGAACGCCCGGGATCTTGATCGAGCCGATATTGGGCAACCGCGCGATTTCGGCATGAAGCGTGTCCGAAAACTCAAAACCTGTCGTCGTGGGGTTGTCGTAAACACACAGCGGAATATCGGTCGCGCGCGTCACTGTTTCGTAGAGCGCGAAAACCTCGTCATCCCGTAGCGGCTGATACGACATCGGCGGAAGCAACAGACCTTTTGCCCCGGCGGCCTGTGCGTATTCGACGTAGGAGAGCACCGCATCGGTCGTCAGCGCGCCGACGCCAACGATAACGGGAATGTGTTGGGCATGCTCGACAGCCAGCCGCGTTATGCGCGCCCGCTGATCGGCCTGCAGATACGCATAATTGCCGGTCGAGCCAAGAGCACAGATCGAGTCGACCTCTGCTGAAACCAGACGTTCCATCAAACGTATGAAAGCAGCCTCATCGAGGCCATCACGCCCGAGAGGACTCAATGGGAAGGCCGATAGACCCGTGAACATAAATGTCCTGTGTACAAATAGGCTTAACGATATTGACGTAACGATCTCTCGCGCGGCAACGACACGGCGTTTGGCGCTTCATCATTAATCGAGGTGCCGTCGTGCCGACCGCGAATCATCATGACGGCTTATAGCGTTGGACTTTGGACGGTCACGACCGAAAATCAACGCGCCAACGTCTGTCGCGATCACGCGAACGAACAGATCGGCTATTTTTAATTGCCGCAATCGTTCTGGCCCTTCACCTCGGCCAAAACAATTAAAACGATATCCTCAGTAGCGAGCAATAACGTCCGAGCGCTACACCACTTACTACTCCGCAACGCTCGGTTGATTGATAGCCTCCTGGCGCTTGCGCTCTAGCAACGGCTGCACATCTTTCAGCACACGTTTGGCCAACACCGGCTGGACCGCAGCGGTTGGATGGATACCGTCGGACTGGAAATTGGCCCGGTCGTCGGCGATGGGTTCCAGAAAGAACGGGTCGTAAGCAGTGTCGTATTGCTCGGCCAAATGCTCGAAAACCGCGTGAAAGCGCTTTGCGTATTCGGCGCCGTAGTTGGGCGGGATACGCATGCCCAAAAGCAATACACGCGCGCCGGCATCGCGGGCCGTCTGGATCATCGCCGCGAGATTGGTACGCATCTGTTTCAGGTCCAATACCTGTAGACCGTCATTACCGCCCAGCTCGAGGATCACGACATCGGCCCGGCTGCGCGCCAATGCTGCGTCAAAGCGCTTGCGACCGCCGCCGCTGGTCTCGCCCGAGACGCTTGCGTTGACCACGTTGATATCGGCATCACGCTCGGCCAGGCGTTTTTGCATCAGGGCGACCCAGCCTTTGGACTGGGGCATGCCGTGCGCCGCACTCAGGCTGTCGCCGAAGACCAGGATCGACTGCGGTGCGGCGAGGACAGGTAAGGCTAGCGAGAGCGCAATCCAGAACAGACAGACCTGGAGCCAACAACGCATGATGCGCGTTGGCCGATGCATATTTCTCGAAGAGGCAGACATCGATGATCCCAACCGATTCGTCAGCGGTACAGGCCTTCAACATAGCCAAGAGCGTGACCAACGGCCAGCAGCCATTAACGATTCTGTCGAATCTGGATCTGGGCGTTGCGACCGGCGAGCGCGTGGCGATCATCGGCACCTCGGGCTCCGGAAAATCTACGCTGCTCGCCTGTCTGGCCGGGCTGGATACGCCCACCCAAGGCGATGTGTCGCTGCTGGGAAAGAACCTGGCCGGCATGGACGAAGACGAGCGCGCCGCCTGGCGGGCCGGGCGCGTCGGGTTTGTATTCCAGTCGTTCCAGCTCTTGGCCGGCGCCAATGCCCTGGACAACGTCGCCCTGCCGCTGGAGCTGGCCGGTGGCACACGCCGCGACGCGCGCTCCCGTGCCGCCGAGTTGCTGGGCCAGCTCGGCCTGGCGGATCGCGCACAACATACGCCTGCGCAGTTGTCCGGGGGCGAGCAACAGCGGGTGGCCCTGGCCCGCGCGTTTGCCACCCGGCCGGCGCTGCTGTTTGCCGACGAGCCGACGGGCAATCTCGACGGTGCGACCGGGGAGCAGATCATCGCGCGCCTGTTCGACCTCAACGCCGCCAACAACACGACGCTGATTCTGGTCACCCACGACGAAGGGCTGGCCCGGCGCTGTGATCGCTGTCTACGTCTGACCGGCGGCCGGCTGGAGGCCGCCTCGTGAGCACCTGGCTACTGGCAGCACGGCTGACGCTGCAAAGCACGCGCGTGGCCCTGGCCCGGCCGGGGGCGACACGACTGCTGGTGGCCGCACTCATCGTGGCCGTGGCCTCGGTGGTGGCCGTGACTCGCATCACCGACCGCGTGGGCGCCGCCGTGATCGCCCAGGCCGGCCAGACCCTGGGCGCGGATCTCAAGATCGAGCTCAACGATCCGCCCTCGCCCGAGCAGCGGGCGCTGCTGACCGACCCGGCGATCACGACCGCGGCTACCACGAGCCTGACCACGGCGCTGGCCCGCGGCGATCGTCTGCTGCGGGCCAGCCTAAGCGCGGTGCCAAGTCGCTATCCTTTATCCGGGACGCTGACCATCACCGATGTCAGCGACGAACAACGTGAGGTCACCCATGGCCCGGCGTCCGGCCATGTATGGGTGGCTAGCGCGGTGCTGGCACGGCTGCACCTCGCCGTGGGCGATACGCTTACCGTGGGCCAGTCGCAGCTTCAGATCAGCGCGCGCCTGGACGCCGAACCGGGCGGCGGCGGCCGGGTCTTCGATACCGCGCCGCGGGTGTTGATCAACGCCGACGACCTGGCCGCGACCGGCCTGGCCGGGCCCACGGCGCGGCTCGATCACGCCTTGCTGGTCAACGCCCCGGCCGGGCAGCGGGCCGAGCTGCGCGAGCAGCTGGCCGCCACGCTTGCGCCCGGCGAGTCGATCGTCGACCCGGCCAGTGCCAACCGCGGGCTGGCCTCAGCCATGGACAAGGCCGGCGTGTTCTTGAACCTGGCCGCGCTCTCCGCTGTGATCCTGGCGGCGGTAGCCGTTACGTTGTCGGCCCTGCGCCACGGCGCGGCCCAGCGCGAAACCATTGCGCTGTACAAGACGCTGGGCGGCGCACGCGGGGTAATTCGGCGCGTGCTGGCCGGTCAGTTGTTGTTACTGGGCAGCCTGGGGCTGGTGATCGGCTGGCTTATCGGAGAGCTGGCCCAGGCCGGGCTGGCCGGTATCGTCGCGCGCCTGTTCGAGGTGGCGCTGCCCCGCGGGCAACTTGTCGCCGCCTGGCCGGCAGCAGGCGTGGTCGCCGTGTTGTTGGCCGGTTTCGCGTGGCCGGCGCTGGCTGGCGTATTGGCCACGCCACCGGCCCGTATTCTGGCGGGAAGTGTGCACACGCCGCGTCGTCGGCGCTGGCCGGCCTACGGCACAGCATTCGCCGCGCTTGCGATCATGGCCGGGGCGGCCACCGGCGACTGGCGGCTAGCGCTATGGGTTCTGGGCGGCCTGGGCGGCGCCGCACTCGTGTTTGCGGCTGTGGTCGCACTGCTACTGGGCGGATTATCGTGGGCGCGACGCACGCTGGACGGGCGCCTCTCGCCCACGATGCGCCTGGGCCTGGACGGGCTGCTACGGCGCCGCGGGCCCACGTTGATTCAGAGCGTGGCATTGGGGCTGGGGCTCACGGTGGTGTTCGTGTTGGTCATCGTGCGCGGCGATCTTCTGGCCGGGTGGCAGGCGCAGGTGGCCGATAACGCGCCCAACCGCTTCGTCATCAACATCGAAGCCGACCAGCGCGGGCCCATCCGCGACTTTCTTACCCGCCGCGATATTCCCGCCCCGGTGTTCTATCCCATCGTTCGTGCCCGGCTCGCTGCGATCAACGACGCACAGCTGGCCGACTCACCGGCCGCACTGGAGCGCGCCGGGCGACTGGCCGAGCGGGCAATCAATCTATCGTGGGCTGGCTCACTCAAGGCCGATAACACACTCACCGAAGGGGCCTGGTGGCCCGAACTCGGCGCGCGCGACGCCAACGCCCCAGCGGCCATGTCAATCGCCGATACCGTGGCCCGGCGGCTGGACATCGGCCTGGGCGATCGGCTGGGCTTTGATATCGCCGGCCAGTCATTGACCGGCGAAGTCACCAGTATTCGCCATATCGACTGGTCCAGCCTGCAGCCTAATTTCTTCGTCTTGTTCGCGCCCGCGGCACTAAGCGATTTCGGGGCCAGCTGGATCACCAGCTTCTATGTCGCCCCTGGCGCCGAGGCGACAATGGCCGGCCTGGTCGAGCGTTTTCCCAACCTCAACGTGATCGATATCGGGGCCCTGCTGGACCGGCTAGAGCGGTTGATCTCGCGCGTGAGCCTGGCCGTGGAACTGGTATTCGGCTTCACACTGGCCGCCGGTCTGGTGGTGCTCCTCGCCGCCATGAGCATCCATCGCGACGCCCGCCGGCGCGAGGCCGCGGTCCTACGCGCCCTGGGCGCCACGTCGCATCAACTGCGACGCGCCGCCTGGGCCGAGTGCGTAATCATCGGCGCGCTGGCAGCACTGCCGGCTGCCGCAGCCGGGCAGATCGCAGCGCGACTCATTGCTGAATACGCGCTGCACGTGGACTATCACGCCCGGCCCGGTATCTGGCTGATCGGCGTTGCGGTAGCCGTGGCCGGTATCGCAGCCACCGGCGTAGCCGCACTAGGCGATGTCAGGCGCCAGCCGGCCTGGCGCGCGCTTCGCGACAGCAAGACATGAAAAAGCCCGGGTCGCTGACCCGGGCCTTTGATACGTGACTACGCGGCGTGACGCTTGCCGGGCTTGTCGGCCGGCTGTTCGTGATATTCACCGGGCCGAAAACGCCACAGGCGCATTCGATATTCCCAGTTGAAGCCGGGGTACAGCGTAGTGTTCTTGCCGGAGTCGGTGAGATACCAGCTATTGCAGCCGGAGGTCCACGACGTGTTTTCCATGCGTTTCTGGATGCCGCGATTGAAGCGATCCTGCACGTTCTTTTTGATATCCAGCCATTTGAGCTTGTGGCGCGCCATGTGCCCGATCGCCTTGCCGATGTATTCCATCTGCATTTCGGTAAAGGCCAGCACTGACGTATGGCTCGGCCCGGTGTTGGGCCCCATGAGAAAGAACAAATTCGGGAAGCCGGATACGGCCACGCCTTTGTAGGCTTCGGCCCCGTCGTCCCAGGCGTCGTTGAGATCCAGGCCGCCCAGGCCTTGAACCTGGAACGGTGCTGCACTCGAGGGCACCTTGAAGCCGGTCGCACAGACGATGGCATCGACCTCAATCTCGCGCCCATCCTTGAGCACGATGCTATTGGCCTTGATTTCGGCCGGCCCGTCGGCCACCAGCTCGGCGTTGTCGGCCTGGATGGCTGGGTACCAGTCGTTGGAGATCAGGATGCGCTTGCAGCCGATCGCATAGTCGGGCGTGACGGCTTTTTGCAGCTCGCGATCCTTGACCTGTTTGCGGATATGCCCCTTGGCCATCTTTTCGGCCTGGGTCTTGAAGAACTTGCGATTACTGATGATGAACGGGGCAAACAGCTCGCTCATCCAGTAGATCCGAAAACGACGTTTGTGCAGCTTGAACGGATGCTCGGCGTATTCTTCCTGCTCTTTTTCCGGGATGGGGCGGTCCGGCTTGGGCATGATCCAGCTGGGCGTTCGCTGAAAGACTGTCATATGCCCGGCCTTCTTCTGGACCTCGGGCACCACCTGGATCGCCGAGGCCCCGGAGCCCACCACGGCCACCCTCTTGCCGGTGAGATCGTAGTCATCGTCCCACTGGGCCGTATGCATGAGCTTGCCCTGGAAATTATCCAGACCCGGGATCTTGGGATAGGCCGGGTCTGAGAGCGCGCCCACGGCTGAAACCACGACCTGAGCCGTCATCTCCTCGCCGTCGGCGGTCAGGGCATGCCAACGGCCTTCATCTTCGTTGAACCAGGATTTGACGATCGTCGTGTTGAAGCGGATGTGCTTGTAGAGATCGTACTTGGCCGCCGTGCGCTTGATGTAGTCGAAAATTTCCGGCTGCTGGCCAAAGGCACGCGACCAGTTGGGGTTTTGCTCGAACGAATACGAATACAGGTGCGAAGCCACGTCGCAGGCCGCGCCCGGATAGTGGTTGTCGCGCCACGTGCCGCCGACTTCGGCCGCGCGCTCGAGAATCGTGAAGTTCTCGATACCGGCGTCCTTGAGTTGGATGGCCATACCCAGGCCCGAGAAACCGGCCCCGACGATGACGATATCCATATCGGTATCCACCGGCTTGGGTGCCAGCGGGTTGAGACGCGTGAAAATACTGGTGACGGCCATGGCGACCTCCGTCGCGTGAGAAACGAGCGCGCGTGCTGCGGCGTTATGATTCTGAAAATAGCAATGTTCAGACAATCTGACAACACGCCATGTCAGATTAGTATGCGCCGGATGTTTGGCGTTGCGGCCGCCACAGGCGTACCGTATCGATAATCATTCTCATTCGCGGCGCTGCAGCGGGCATGCATAGCGATTGTTTCCAGGACAACTTGAGCTTCGCAGCGGACTTGTTCGTAACCGCCGACGGCGACATCGGGCAGCACGAGGCGCGGGAACTGGCCTCCGGGGATACGTTGGCGCCGCTGCTGGCTGCCCATGGGCGCGCTAACACGGCCACGGATCGGCGCGCTATCGCATCGCAGTGGTCGAAGTGGGCCTTTGCGCGCCTGATCATCCCGACGGTGGTATTGCAGTGCCGTCTGGATCGCCGTGTTCGCTTTGACGGGTCGCCGGCCTGGCGCTTCGACACGGATTCCGACGGTACGCCGTCGTGCTTTGTCTTCGATGGCTCGCCGCTAGACGATATCGGCACAGGCCACGACTTCGCCTCGCTGATCGATCACGCCCTCGCTCCGCTTACGGCCGCGCTTTGTCGCACGTTTGGCCTGTCGCCGCGCGTCTATGGCTCTAACGCGGCCATGTATTTCTGCTGGGCACTAGACCAACTCACGCTCCAGGGGCTGGGCCCGGCCACTACGCGCGCAGCGGCCTATGCCCTGACCGAAGCGCCGCACCGTCCGGACGGCGGAGCCAACCCGTTTCACGCGCCGTTCAAGGCACTGGGGCCTGGCGCTCATGACGGCACCGGCCAGCCTGCTCGCGAGTGCCGGCGGCTGTGCTGTGTGCGCGATCTGGATCGCGCGTGGGATTTATGTGCCAACTGCCCGCGAGCGGTCACTTACGAAAACGCCGCCGAACCCATGATCGGCTGACATGCCGGCGGGCCGCGCTATGCCCGCCCGGTTTTTACGCCTACCCTGTGTCACCCGGCGCTCGCGGGCTGATCGGGAATTCTTCGCTCTTAACGACGGCTTTTTCATGGACTTGCTGCGCTTGGTCATGCGCGAGTATCGACTCGCCTTCATCGCGGTCATGGCGGCCAGTCTGGCCAACGCGCTGCTCGGCGTAGGCGTAATCGCCTTTATCAATCAGCGGCTGATCGCAGCCGCGGATGCCAGCCTGTCGGCGCTGCCGGTCTTCTTCGGGCTGATCGCCCTGCTGCTGGGCGTGGCACTCGCCGCCCAGTTGGGCCTGACGGTGCTGGGCCATCATTTCGTGTACGGCCTGCGTACACGCATCGTCAAGCAGATCCTGGATACGGACATCGCCCGGCAAGAAGCCATCGGCAGCGCGGCCCTGCTGGCCAGTCTGTCGGCTGATATCCGCAACATCACCATCGCCTTCGTGCGCCTGCCGGAGCTGGTCCAGGGCGTCGTACTCACGGTCGCCAGCGCGGCCTATCTGGCCTGGCTGTCCTGGCCCATTCTGTTGATCACGGCCGCCTGGATCGGCGTCACCATGGCCGTGGGCGCGCTACTGGTCCGCCGGGTCTATGCGCATCTGAACACCGTGCGCGAGGCGGAAGACGCGCTCTATCGCGACTACGAAACCATCCTTCACGGGCGCAAGGAGTTGGCCCTGAACCGCCACCGGGCGGCCGATATCTATCAGCGTCGCTTCGAGCAGCACGCGCGACGCTATCGGGCCCACGTCATTCGCGCGGACACCTATCACCTGTCGGCCAACAACTGGGCCAACATCATGATGCTGGGCGCCATCGGCCTGGTGTTCTTTCTGGCCAACACATTGGCCTGGGCCACGAACGCCACCGCGGCCACCTACGCGCTCACGTTGTTGTTTCTACGCACGCCCATGATTCAGGCGGTCGGCGCCCTGCCGACGCTGCTTAATGCCCAGGTGGCCTTCAACAAGCTCGCCGATCTGGCGCTCGCGCCTGTCCGGCCGGGTTTTGCGTCGACGGCGGACGCGGCCGGCTGGCAGCAGCTCACGCTGGACAGCGTGTGTTTCGATTATGACGCGGGCGGTTTTGCCATCGGGCCGATCGATCTGACCCTTCGACGCGGCGAACTGGTTTTCATCATCGGTGGCAACGGCTCGGGCAAGACCACCCTGGCACGGCTGATGGCCGGCCTGACCGCCCCGGCCGCCGGCACGATCCGGCTGGATGATCAGGCCATCGACCCCAGCGAGCGTGCCCCGCTGCGCCAGCTGTTCGCGGCTGTGTTCACAGATTTCTATCTCTTCGACCGGCTGCTGGGCGCCGATGGCGTCGATGCCGATGAAGTCTTTGTCAGCGACTGGATCGCCCGCCTGGGTTTGACCGGCAAGCTCTCGCGCGAGGGGGCCACGATCCTCGACGACCAGCTGTCTCAGGGCCAGCGCAAACGCGTCGCCCTGCTGGCCGCCCTGGCCGAACAACGCCCGATTCTGCTGCTGGACGAGTGGGCCGCGGATCAGGACCCGGTCTTTCGCCGCGTGTTCTACCACGAACTGCTGCCGGCGCTCATCGCCCAGGGCCATACCGTGATCGCCATCAGCCACGACGATCATTACTTCGAGCACGCCGATCGGCTACTGGAAATGCGCGCCGGCCAGTTGTACGAACTGACCGGCGAGGCGCGTGCCGCAGCCAGCCGCGACGCCGTCGGGCGTATCAGCTAGCGCTCGACACTAAGCCCCGCCGCCGGATAGCGGCAGGTTGGTGCCGGTCATGTAGCTGGCGTCCTCGCTCAAGAGAAATGCGACCGCGCCGGCGATCTCTTCCAAGCGCCCGTAGCGCCCCATCGGCACGCTGGCGATCATCTGGGCCGCCACGGTATCCGGATCATCGCCGTAGTACCGGCTGGCAACGCCGGCCTGCTGCTCGACCTGGCGATCCCACATGAATCCGGGCCCGATAAAGCCAGGGCTGACTGCGTTGACGCGAATCCCGTGCGGCGCCAGATCCTTGGCCGCGGTCTGCGTCAGGCCGATGATGGCTGCCTTGGATGTGCCATAGGCCGGCATGTTGGGCGGGCCCGACAGCCCGGCCATGCTCGCCGTGTTGACGATCGACCCGGTTCGCCCGGCCTCGACCATCCGGCGGCTGACGTGGTGCAGCACATGAAACGCGCCCGTGACGTTAATCTGCAGCACACGCGCGAAATCCTCGCCCGGATACGCCTGCACCGGGGCAAAGGCGCCTTGATAGCCGGCGTTATTGAACAGGCCGTGCAGCGGGCCGGCTTGTCTTTCGACGCGATCCACGGTCTCGGCCACCTGGGCATCGTCGGTGATATCACAGCCAAACGTGCGCGGCCGGGCATCATCACCGGCCAGCTCGGCGGCGGCGTGTTCAAGCTTGTCGGTATCGATATCCAATAGCGACACCCGCGCGCCCTCGGCCAGCAGGCGGCGTGCCACAGCCTTGCCGATTTCGCCACCACCGCCGGTCACAAGGATATGACGGTCATAAAAACGAGATTGGCTCATCGGTTGGTGACGGTGTGTTTGGGGGCAGGATAGCGTGTCATGCGCCGGCATGGACACGAGAGCCGGCCTGTCGATAACGGTTGATCGCATCCCGCAACACACCGCAGGCCGAAGCCACGAACAAAGCCGCGATGGCCGTGCCCACCAGCACGTCAGGCCAGACGCTGCCGCTGACCCAGACCAGCGCGCCGGCCGCGATCACGCCCGTGTTGGCAAACAGATCGTTGCGCGAGCAGATCCAGGCCGAGCGCATATTGACGTCGTCTTGTCGATGGCGGGTCAACAGCACCAGACAGGCCAGATTGGCGGCCAGCGCCACCGCGCCCACGACCATCATCAGCCAGGATGTGGGCGTGGCACCTGCAACCATCTTGTAAAGCGCTTCCGCCAGCACGATGACGCCAAAGCCCAGCATGATCGCTCCCTTCACGCCGGCCGACAGCGCTTTCCAGCGGGCCCCGCGATGCAGTACGAGCAGGCTCAAGGTGTAGACCATCGTATCGCCCAGCATGTCGAGCGAGTCGCCAAGCAACGCGGTCGAGCCGGCCACGAGCCCCGCCGAAAACTCGGTGAGAAACATCACCGCGTTGATCGCCAGCACGGCCCAGAGCATACGTTTCTGGCGCAGCTGTAGTCCTTGGCTTGCAATGTCCTCTTCGTTACAGCAACAGCCGGCCATGATTTGCCTCGTCATAGATCCAGCCGCCATCATCGACCTTCAAGTCACTTGAAGGTCAAGCGATGGCGTTTTCTATCGGCGAGGCCGCGCGGCATATCGACTGCCCGGCCTCGACCATTCGATACTACGAACAGATAGGTCTGGTGCCCCCGGCGCAGCGCGCCGCAAACGGCTATCGATTCTATGACGATGCCGCCATCACCCGCCTGGGTTTCGTGTACCGCGCACGCAGCCTTGGATTTTCGCTGGACGATGTCGCCGCGCTGTTACGCCTGGCCGATCATCCAAACGCGCCGTGCGACGATGTCGACGCCCTGGTGGCCGAAAAGATTACCGAGGTTCAGGCCCGACGCGCTGACCTGGCGCAGCTGGAAGACAGCCTTATCGAGCTGCAAGCGTGCTGCCACGGTGCCCATGACATTGCCGACTGCGGGATTCTGAGCGCCTTGGCCGTCAAATCCGGCGCAGTCGATACATGAAATAAGTGCCCCCGATGAGCGTGGCCACCAGGCCGGCCGGGATCTCCATCGGGAAGAGCACTTCACGGCCGACCCAGTCGGCGGCAATCATGAGCAGTGCGCCGATGGCCATGGCGCCGCCCATCTGGGCCCGCGCGCGGGCCAGACCGATCAGCCGTGCCAGATGCGGGGCCAATAGCCCCACGAACGACAGCGGCCCCACGACCAGCGTAGCGGCCGCGGTCAGCACCGCAACCAGGCCCAGCAACGCCAACCGGCTGACCGTAATGTGGATGCCCAGGCCGCGCGCCGTCGGCGCGCCCAGGGGCAGGATATCCAGCCAGCGCGACACCGGCCAGGCCACGGCCACGGCCAAGCCGCCGGCCACGGCGATGACACACGCCGTAGGCAACGTCACGTGATAGGTGGAGCCCGAGATCCAGGCCAGCGCGGCCTGGGTGCGCGGATCATTGCCGGCCAGCACGATCCGTTGCAGCGCATCGAAGGCGAACATGATGCTGATGCCGGTCAGAAGCAGCTGTTCCGGCTCGAACTGGGACCGGGCGTTGATTGCGATCAGAAGGCCCAGGCTGCCCAGTGCACCGGCCAGCCCGGCGCCGAGCATGGCCCAGATGCCGGGTGCTGCGACGAACCAGGTCAACGTCAACAACCCCAGCCCGGTGCCGGCAGACACACCCAGCACTTCGGGACTGGCCATGGGATTACCCGACACGCGCTGGATGATGGTACCCGCCAGGGCGAGCAACACGCCGGCCACGCCCGCGGCCAGCACGCGCGGCAGGCGCCAGACCCCGGTGTCATGCCAGGGCAGCGTGAACGGTGCGGCCCAGCCGGATGCGCCCTGCCCGGCCAGCAACGCCACCACGCTCATCACGGCCACCGCCCCAAGCAACAGGCCGACGACGCGACCGGGGCGGCGGTGCCGGGCCACCGGTACGCTCACGCGCGGCCGAGGCGCGCTGCGGGTGGCCGACAGGCGGGGGATCAGCCAGAGCAACAGCGGCGCGCCGAGCGCGGCCGTCGTCGCCCCCGTCGGAATAAGCGTGGCGTTTTCGCCGGTGAGCAGCTGCAGCGCCAGGTCCGTAACCACCAGCAGCAGCGCGCCCAGAACCGGGGCCCAGCACAGCCGCTGCATCAACGTCCGCGCGCCGGCCAGGCGCACGATAGCCGGCGCAGCCAGGCCAATGAAGCCGATCAGCCCCACAGCCGCGACCACGCTGGCTGTTATGAACACCGCCAGCCCCAGACTGGCCAGCCGTAGCCACGGCAGGGATACGCCGAGATTGCGGGCGTTGAGCTCGTCCAGATCCAACAGCGCCAGCGAACGTATGAGAATCGCCGCGCCGATCGCGGTCACCGCCAGGCGCGGCAGCAGATAGCCGACGTCGCCCCAGTTGTTCTGGGCCAGCGAACCGGCGCCCCAGACCATCAAGCCGTGAAGCTTCTCCTGGTTGAACAAGATGAACGCCAGCGACGCCGCGCCGACATACAGATTGACCACCAGCCCGGCCAGCACCAGCACGTTGGGCGCCAGCCCGCGTCGCCAGGCCAGGGCAAAAACCAGCACGACCGCGGCCGCCCCGCCGGAAAACGCCACAAGCCCGCGCCCGTAGACCAGCAGTATCGGCGCGAAAAGCGTCGCGACCAGCAAGGCGAACTGGGCCCCGGCTGCGACGCCTAGCGTCGTGGGCGCGGCCAGCGGGTTGCGCAGGGTCTGCTGCATCAGCACGCCGGCCAACGCTAGACCGGCGCCGGCCACCAGTGCCACGACCAGCCGCGGCAGCCAGCTGTCGACGATGACGATATGGGCGATAGTGCTGGCTTGGCCTGACCAGAGCACCCGCGGATCGAGCGCACCCGCGGTTTGGCTGAAGCTGGTCACGGCCAGCGCGGCCGCGGCCAGCATGATCAGCCCGCATAGGCGGGCCGGCGTCATGACAGGCCGGGCACTCACGGCGTTGGGCGAGCGCGGGGCCAGCCGGGCCCCGTGTCGGGGGCTCGGGTCAGCGCATCGGCAATCAAATGCGCAAACCGAGTGGCCGACGGCAGTCCACCGAAGCTCCACACGGCAGGGATGAAGACGGGCGGCGCCTGGCGGACGGCCGGTAGCGCCTGCCAGACGCGATTATCGGCGATCTTATCCGCCACCCCGACCGGGACCGGGCCCATGACGATCACGCGGGCGTCGTTGATGTCGGCCAGCCGAGAGATCGGCACCATCGCCATACCCCAGCGCGTGGTCGCGCCGTGCCACGCGTTGTCGAGTCCCATACGCCGGGCGGTTGCCACCACGAGACTGCCGGAACCGTAGACTCGTACATGGCTCTCGTCGACAAACTGAAGCATCAATAACGGGCGAGTATCGGCCGGCACGCGGTCGGCCTGCCGGGCGATCTGGCGTCGGGTCCGCGCGATCAACGCCTTGGCCGCTTTGTCACGATCAACGAGCCGACCGAGCTTTGTCACCGCGGCCAACGTGTTATCCCATACGTCGCCGTCGCTAAAATAGACATCGACCGAGGAAACCGGCGCGATGCTCGACAGGCGCTGTGCCTGGCCGGCATAAAGCTCGGTGATGAAAATACGATCCGGGTCGAGCTGGGCCAGTAGCTCCATGTTCGGCTGCGAGCGCAGCCCGATCTCTCGCGTATCGCTCGGCAAAGGCGGGCCGGCGACCCATGAGCGATAGCCCGCAACCTGTCCCACGCCGATAGGGGCGACGCCCAGCGCGATCAGATTCTGGGCAATGCCCCAGTCAAGCGTCACCACCCGCGGCGTCGCCACGGCCGTTGCGCACCACAGCAGGCAGGCTAGCGCGGCGATCACGCGCAGCGCGCGTGGCACCGAGCCGGGCCCACCGGCCGTCGGTTGAACCACACGCCCGCGTCGCGTCACTGAACGACGGCGATGGGATGGTCGTCGGTGGGATGCGACATCACGCTCATGCGGATGCCGTAGATCGCCTCGAGCGTGGCGTCGTCCATCAGCTCGCCCGGGCTGCCCTGAGCCAGGAGCTGACCGTCGCGCAGGGCCACGAGCTGGTCGCAGTAGCGCGAGACCATATTCACGTCGTGCAACACGATGATCACGCCAACGCCGAGCTCGCGACAGAGCTTGCGGATGAGCGATAGCGTATCGACCTGGTGGGCGATATCCAGGGCCGAAAGCGGCTCGTCCAGCAGCAAGAAACGGCTGCCCTGCGCAAGCAGCATGGCCAGCCACACGCGCTGGCGCTCGCCGCCGGACAGCGTATCCACCATACGATCGGCGAACCCGTCGGTCTGGGTCCGTTCCATGGCCTGCTGAACCTGCGCCTTGTCTTTTTTCGACAGCCGGCCGAACAGGCCGTGCCAGGGGTAGCGGCCGAACGCGACGAGCTCGCGCACGGTCAGCGATTCGGCGCTGGGCAGATGCTGGGGCAGATACGCGACGTTGCGCGCGAACTCTCGATTGCCCCACGAATCAACGGCGCGGCCGTTGAGACAGATTTCGCCGCAGCTGGCGCATTGTTGGCGCGCGAGCAGCTTGAGCAGCGTGGATTTACCCGAGCCGTTGTGCCCGATCAGCCCGTAGACCTTACCTTCTTCAAAGCGCAGGCCCGATGCCTCCAGCAGGCAGCGTCCCTGGACCTCGAAACGACAGGCGTTGACTTCGAACATCGAAACTCCGGATGCGTGGGGCACAGCGCATCGTGGGTGACGAACGCAACTGTATGGCAAATACGAATGAGTATCAATGAGAGCGCTCGATTCGAGCCCGGCTTGCCACCGAGCGGCGACCCGGACCACGACACTATGCAGCGAATGGCGTAATCTATTGGCCTCACAGTCGCCCAGCCAGGCCGCCACATGCTCGACCGTCTACGCCGTGCCGTGAACAAGCAGATGAACGCGCCCGACGAGGCGCCCGAGGACGATCGCTTGCCCGTTATCGATCATCACGAAGCGCGCACCGCCCAACAGAACGGCGCCACAATGATCGATGTGCGCGAGCCCGATGAGTGGCAAGCCGGCCATATCGCCGGCGCCCGGCTGCATCCGCTGCCGCGCATTGCCAGCGATCCCGATGTGGATTTGGCGGCGGGCACGCCTCTGGTCACCTACTGCAAGGTGGGCGCACGAGCCGAACGCGCCGCCGAGATTCTGAGGGCTGCCGGCTACGCCGATGTCCAGGTCATGACCGGGGGCTATGCCGACTGGAGAGACGCCGGATACCCCGTCGAAGAGTAAGTTGCCCGTTGCCGTTGGCCCAGCCGGCCGACAGAAGCCGCCCCGCCTGAGATTCCACGACTAGCCCCGTAGAGGACCGATGCCTGCTGTCATAGACGCCATCGAATACATGCTGCCCGAGCGCACCGAATCTATCGAAGAGATCGCGGCGCGTTTTCCCAATTGGCCGCTGGAGCGTATTGCCGAAAAGACCGGTATCCGCGCACGCCACGTCGCCGGCGATGATGAATGCGCCTCGGATTTCGGCGTGATTGCCGCCGAGCGGCTGATCGACAAGACGGGCATTGATCGTCATTCGATCGACTACCTGATCTTCACCACCCAGACGCCGGACTATCTGGCCCCGACCACCGCCTGTCTGGTGCAGCAGCGTCTGAACCTGGGCACCCACATCGGCGCCCTGGATATCAATCTGGGCTGCTCGGGTTATATCTATGCGCTGGGCGTGGCCAAGGCACTGATCGAGTCCGGTCAGGCACGCCGGCTGCTGCTGATCACCGCCGATACGTATTCCAAGTTCGTCAACCCGGGCGACAAGAGCGTGCGGGCCCTGTTTGGCGATGCCGCCGCGGCCACCCTGCTCACCGAGCGCGAAGCCGAGGGCCAGGCTCGAATCGGGCCGTTCGTTTACGGCACCGACGGCGCAGGTGCCGACGAACTGATCGTGCCGACCTCAGGCATGCGCAAGCGCGACAACCGCGGCCAAGCCAAGGAATACACCGATCGCCACGGCAACGTACGTTCGGACAACAATATCTTCATGAACGGGCGCGCGGTGGTGGAATTTACCCTGCGCGAGGTCCCGCGCGCCGTGCGCGAAACCTGCGAGAAAGCCGGCATCACACTCGACGACGTGGATGCCGTCGTCCCCCACCAGGCCAGCGCTATGGTGCTGGGCGGCATCCGCGATCGGCTGGGCCTACCTGAAGAGAAATTCGTCGTCTGCATGGAAGACATCGGCAACACCGTGTCGTGCAGCGTGCCGATCGCCCTGAAACGCGCCGTGCTGTCCGGCCAGATCAAGCCCGGCGCGCTCGTGCTGCTGGTCGGCTTCGGCGTGGGCCTGTCCTGGGGGGCCACGCTGGTGCGCCTGCCCTCGGATTTTGTGGTAAGCGCGTCGGACTAAGCCGCAAGGCGGCCGGCCGTCGGTCTCGCCCGGCCGGCGTATCGTGCGGTGGCTGGCTCAGTCGAAGTTGAAAGCCACCGAGAGCTTGAAAGTACGCGGATCCCCCTGGGTGAGGTAGTTGGTGGCCGCAATCCGCCGCGCGCTGGCCCAGTAGCTGGCGTTGGCGACGTTCTCGACGTTGGCCCGCCAGATAATCTCTTTGTCGTCGTTGCCCCAGGGCATCTCGTAACGCAAGCCTAGATCGATACGCGTCCAGGCATCTAGCTTCAGGTCATTGGCCTGATCGGCGTACTGCTCGCCGGTCTGGATCACGCGGGCGATGGCATGCCAGTTTTCGGCTTCTGGCAGTGTGTAGTCCCCGGACAGGGCAACCCGATAATTGGGCACCCCTACGGCATCGTTACCGTTGAACGCGTCGTCCGGGGTCTGGGTCAGTTCGGCATCGACGTAGGTGGCACTGGCGATCACCCGTAGGCGCTCGGTCGCCAGACCATACAGATTGGCTTCGATACCGCGGTTGCGCTGTTCGCCGAAGTAGCCGTACTCGCCGGTATCGGCGTCGAGATAGGCGTTGGGCTTTTCGATTTGATAGGCCGCCAGGCTGCCGCCGATTCGGCCGAAATCGATCTTGGCACCTACTTCGTTCTGCTGGGCATCCAGAATGCCCAGCGTCTGGCCCGGATTATTGGCGGTGGGCGGTGCTGCATCTCCGGGCTGCAACGCCTCGATGTGGTTGGCGTAGAGCGAGAGCCAGTCGGCCGGCTTGACGACCAGACCATAGACCGGCGATACGCGATGGCCGGCGACCGGCTCGCCGGACAGCGTGCCGTCTTCGCCCACCGCAGCGCTGTAGTTTCTAACCGACACGCTTTGGTAGCGCCCCCCCACGGTTAAGAGGATGCGATCGTCGAAAAAGCCGGCCGTATCTGACAAGGCCCAGCCGTTGGCCCGCGTGCGCGACGCCAAGTTGGGGTCGTTCAGATTGCCGCTCTGGCTGGTGGTGTCCAGCTGCCCGATATCGGCCGGGTCGTAAATATTGGTATCGACCGAGCCTGAGAACGAAAAGGCGGTTTCTGCGCGCTGGTAGTACTGCGAGTAGCCGATATTAATCTCGTGGCTGACCGGGCCGGTATCCACAGCGCCGCGTATGCCGGCCTGGCCCGAGTAAGTCTGCGACGGCCGGACCACGGTCAGACGCGAAACGGTGGCGTCCCCGGTGTTAAAGCCCGGCGTGTCCGGGCCGGACAGAATCGGCTGGCCGTAATCGCCGGCTTCGTCCGTGTCGTTGCCACCGAAAGCGGCATACACGCTCCAGTCGTCGGTCACGTCAAAGGCGCCGCTGATCTTGCCGAACTTGGATTCCAGCTCGGTGTTGGAAAAAGCAGGCCAGTAGTTAGTGGTGGCATCCGGGGCCGCGGGGATTGACGTGGCATCCCCCACGCGCACGGTCGAGCGGCCCTGATCGATGGTCTGGCGCTGATAACCGAAATCCAGCGCGCCGTGGAGCCGCTCGCCGTCGTAGTCGAGTGCGATGGCCGCCGAGACATCCTCGGCGTCCTGGTCGTTGATGGCGGTCTCGCCGTCCTCGTGCTGGATATTCACCCGCACGCCGTATTCATCGGCCGCACCGTAGCGGCGCCCGACGTCCAGCGCCTGCTCAAACTGCAGATCGGACTCGTAGCCGAAGGTCAGCCGCGTGACCGGGTCGACCGTGCCGCGCTTGGGTTCGATGTTGACGGCCCCGCCGACGCCGGACGCCCCCGGGCCCACGCCCTTGGCAAACGCGTTGGCGCCGCGGAAAAGCTCTACGCGATTGACGAAATTGGTCTGCACGAGCTGACGCGGCAAAACGCCGTACAGCCCGCCAAAAGAAATATCGTCACCGTCAAAATTGAAACCGCGGATCTGGTAGGTCTCGGCAAAGTTGCCGAAACCGTTGGACGTCTGAACCGATGCATCGTTGATCAGCGCGCCGGCGACGGTATCGCTGGCCTGATTCCGGATGAGCTGATCGGTATAGCTGATGACCGAAAACGGTACATTAGCCGCATTCTTTTCGCCCAGGACCCCAAGCCGGCCACCCGCGGCCACTTGCCCGCCGGCAAAGGCCGGCGGCGGCGTTTCGCCGCCGACCATCCGCGCCGTGACATCGACCGTGGTCAGCGTGGTCGTCGGACTGGATTCGCCAGCGGCAGGTGTCGCGGGCGCCGCCGGCGCGGTGGTTCCGGCCGGCACCGGTTCGCCCGCCGGGGCAGCGGGCGTCGGCGCCGACTCGGTGGATGATCCGGTGTTTTCTTGGGCCAGTGCCGGCGCCAAGGCCAGCATGCTTACCAAGCTGCCCGTTCCAGCCGCCGCATAGATACGCCCCAGGCGAGCGCGACGTCGAAGTTCTGTCATCAAGTATCCCGTCGAGAAAACGCCCGGCCCCGGCCGGCGCGCGGCTGTCGTGTCAGCCGCGACGGACTTTAATAAGAACAATTCTCATTTGCAAGACTGGCTGTACGGTGCGGCTAACCTCGAGCCAGCATCTCGAGCGTGGCACGAGCACCGTCGGCGTGGAGACAGGCCAGCGCCCGGGTATACGCATCGACAAAACGCGTATCGTCGATCACATCACCGAACAGCTCACGGTTTTCGATGAAGGCTGTCGGGCGGTCCCGATTGCGCTGCGCCGCGGCTTTCAATGAATCGGCCAGACGATCGACGATCTCGATGGGCTGGCCTGCTTCGTCGTGCCCTTCGGCATAACGCGCCCAGCTGGCCACGACAGCCGCACTGCGGTGGATATCACCGCCGCTGGCCAGCTGCTCGCGCACGACCGGCATCAACCATTTGGGAATACGATCAGACGACTCGGCACATAGACGCGCCAGCGTGTCGCGGATTTCGGGGTTGGAAAATCGCTCGATCAAGGTGTGCTTGTACGCCTCGAGATCTACGCCCGGTACGGGCGAGAGCGTGGGCTGGCCCTCATGCGTCATGTAGGCCATTAGGAAATCGGCAAAGAGCTTGTCCTGACAGACATCGTGGGCATAGCGATAACCGGCCAGAGTGCCGAAATAGGTCAGCGCCTGATGACTGGCGTTTAACAGCCGCAGCTTCATCAGCTCATAGGGCATGACGTCGTCGACGATCTGCACGCCGACATCGTCATAGCTCGGCCGGCCCAGCGTGAAGTGATCCTCGAGTACCCACTGGGTGAACGGCTCGCAGACCACCGGCCACGCGTCCTCGATGCCGAACCGCTCGGCGACCTCACTGCGGTCGGCCTCGGTCGTCACCGGCGTGATGCGATCCACCATGGAATTGGGAAACGACACGTGCTCGGCCATCCAGGCGCCCAGATCGGCGTCCTTGGCCTCGGCGAAGGCGACGAACATTCGACGGGCGACATCGCCGTTGGCCTGGATGTTGTCACACGACATGACGGTGAACGGGGCGATACCCGCCGCGCGCCGGCGACGAAGTGCCTCGGCGACCAGGCCGAACACCGTTTTCGGCGCGGCACCCTCGGCCAGGTCGTGGACCACGTCGGGGTTGTCGAGATCGAAGGCGCCGGTCACGTGATGAAAGTTATAGCCGCCCTCGGTCACGGTCAGCGACACGATTCGCGTGGTCTCGGCGGCCATCGTGGCCAGTACGTCTTCGACGTCGTCAGGCGCGTATTTGTAGTCGATGATCGAGCCGATCACACGCGGGGCATACGTGCCGTCGGCGTGTTTCTCCACCAGCGTATACAGGCCGTCCTGGGCTGCCATGACGTCGGCCATGCGGCGATCCGAGGGCATGACACCGACGCCGCAGATACCGAACTCCAGGGCCTGGCCGGCGTTCATCAAGGCGTCGAGATACATGGCCTGGTGGGCACGATGAAAACCGCCGACGCCAAAATGGACGATACCGGTCGTCACCCGGCTGCGGTCATAGGCCGGCACGGCCACGTCGCGATTCAGCTGGCCGAGCGTTTCGTTATTCAGGGCGGGCATTCGAGCGCTCCAGAGCGCGGGCCGTACGCGCGGCCCAAAACATTGATGACAGTTCAGGCGGCCGGCTTGTCGGCGACGCCGGCGTCGATACCGATCAGCGTCTGTTCGGTCTGGGGATCGAACAGATACAGCTTGTCGGCCCCGCAGGTCAGCGTGACGAAATCGCCCATGGCAACCTGCTGATGCGGCTCAATCTGGGCGGTGACCTTGGTCGGGCCGACCCGAACCTGGATCATCGTGAGCGAGCCTAGAGGCTCGACGACCTCGACCTCACCGCGCAGGCGCGAACCTTTCGTACCGGCCTCGACATCAGCGTTCTCGTCGGCAAGATGCAAGTGCTCGGGCCGGATGCCCACGGTCAGCCGGTCACGCGCGCCGGCAGCATCCTTGTGGGCGGCATCCAGGGTCAGCGTGAAGCCCTCCCCGGTCATGGACCCATCGGCCACGTCGGCCGCCAGAATGTTCATAGCCGGCGTACCGATGAAGCCCCCGACGAATACGTTGGCCGGCTGCTGGTAGAGATTGTTGGGCGTGTCGATCTGCTGGACGATGCCGTCCTTCATCACCGCGATCCGCTGGCCCATGGTCATGGCCTCGGTCTGGTCGTGGGTGACATAGAAGGTGGTCACACCTAGCTTGCGATGCAGCTTGGTGATCTCGGCGCGCATGTCCACCCGCAGCTTGGCGTCGAGGTTGGACAACGGCTCGTCCATCAAAAACACCTGCGGCTGGCGTACGATGGCCCGGCCCAGTGCCACACGCTGGCGTTGCCCGCCTGACAATGCCCGCGGCTTGCGATCCAGAAGCGGCGTGATGCCCAGCACCTCGGCCGCGTCTTCGACCCGCTGCTTGATATCGGCCTTGGCGTATTTCTTCAGCTTGAGCGAAAACGCCATGTTGTCGCGCACGCTCATGTGCGGATACAGGGCATAGCTCTGGAACACCATGGCGATGTCACGATCCTTGGGGGCCACGCCCGTGACATCACGCCCGCCGATCTCGATCGTGCCCTGGGTATGTTCTTCCAGCCCGGCGATCATGCGCATGGTGGTGGTCTTGCCACAGCCGGAGGGGCCCACCAGCACGATGAACTCGCCGTCCTCGGTGGTCAGGTTGAAATCCGTCACCGCGAGCGACTCGGCTCCCGGATACTGCTTGCCGACATTGTTGAATGCGACGATTGCCATGGTGCTACCTACTCGAAAAAACTGATACGCCCGCGAATGAATACAGGCATTTATCCGCAGACTTCCTAGATCACACAGATCGAGCGCGGTTGCGCTCAGAGAACGCCACGTCTGCCGACATATCTGACTCACGCTTGAGACAGCCCCTGTCCTCTAATCTGTGCACTCTGCGTAATCTGCGGATCGCTTAACCGTCTTTGTCTTATTCGCGTGTATTCGCGTGCATTTGCGGACTCGTGATGCAGTGTTCTACTTGACCGCGCCAAAGGTCAGCCCACGCACCATCTGGCGCTGGGCAAACCAGCCCAGCACGATGATGGGCGCAATCGACAGCACCGAGGCGGCCGACATCTTGGCCCAGAACATGCCCTCGGCCGATTTGAACGAAGCGATATACACGGGCAGCGTCGAGGCCGCGTGGTTGGTCATCGTGATAGACCAGAACGACTCGTTCCACGCCAGAATCAGCGCCAGCAGGCCGGTCGATGCCAGCCCCGGCGTGGCCAGGGGCAGAATTACCTTGGCCAGCGTCTGACCCATCGAGGCCCCGTCGATGTTGGAGGCCTCCACCAGATCCTTTGGAATATCGCGAAAATACGAATACACCATCCAGATCATGATCGGCAGGTTCATGGCCGTGTACAGCGCGATCAGCCCCCAGACGTTGTCCAGCAGCCCGACGGTCTTGTAGACCAGAAAGATCGGCACCAGCACGCCCACCGCCGGGATGAACTTGGTCGAGACCATCCACACCAGCGTGAAATCGGTGCGCTTGGAGGGGTAGAAGGCCATGGCATAGGCCGCGGGCACGGTCAGCACCAGGCCGATCAACGTTGAGACGACAGCCGTGAACACCGAGTTCCAGGCGTAATGCCAATAGCCGCCGCCCTGGGCCAGTGCTGCCTTGAAGCTGTCCAGGGTGGGCTCGAAGAAGATCTGCGGCGTTACGGTAAACGCCTCGGCCTCGGTCTTGAAGGCGGTCACGAGCAGCCAGATCAGCGGCAGGAACATCAGCAGGGCCACGGCCCAGCCGAGCACGCCAAAGGCGATGTTGGCCGCAGAGAAACGCTTGGGCTGTGCACTCATCGCGCTTCTCCTGCATTGAGATTGCCGGCCACGAAACGGATCAAGAAGATGGCGAAGATGTTGGCCAGAATCACCGCGCCGATCGCTGCTGCCGAGGACACGCCGATGTCGTATTGCACGAACGTGCCCTGGAAAATGTAGTAGGCCAGGTTGGTGGTGGCCGTGCCCGGGCCGCCGCTGGTGGTGGTGTAGATCTCGGCAAACGAGGTCAAGAAGAAGATCGACTCCAGCATCACCACCACATAGAGCACCTGGCCTAGATGCGGGATGACGATGTGCCTGAACTCATGCCATTTGTTGGCCCCGTCCAGGCGCACGGCCTCCAGCTGGTCCTCGGGCAGTGACTGCAAACCGGTCAGCAGCACCAGCATGGCAAACGGTGTCCATTCCCAGCTGATCATCGTGATGATCGAGGCCAGCGGAAACTGGGCCAGCCAGTCCACCGGTTCCAGGCCCAGCGTACGAAACAGCCAGGCCAGCAAGCCATAGGCCGGGTGAAAGAGCATGTTCTTCCAGATCAGCCCGGTGACCACCGGCATGACAAAGAACGGCGCCACCGCCAGCGTACGGGCCACACCGCGGCCCACGAAGTTGCGATGAAACAGCAGCGCCAGCGCCAGGCCCAGGCCCACGGTCACGATCAGACATACCAGCACGATGAGCAGCGTGACGCCCAGTGCCGACCAGAAGGTCGGGTCGCCCCAGAGAATGCGGTAGTTGGTCCAGCCGGCCCACCCGGTGATCGAGGGCATCATCAGGTTGTAGTTGCGCGCCGAGTAATAGGCCGTCATGGCCAGCGGCACGATCATCCAGACCAGCAGGAAGATCACGGCCGGCGCGAGCAGCCACTTAGCCGGCGCGCGACGGGCCTTCTCACGCCGGGCCGCGGCTTTCGCGGTTTCAGAATCGCTCATCGGAGTGGCTGCCAAGATGCGGTCTCGTCTGACGAATAACAGCTTGATGCGCCCCGGGCCTGCCTTGGGCAGCCACGGGGCCCGCGTAACGCGGGGGCGCTACTTCTTGGGATAGCCCGACTGCATCATCATGCGCTTCGTGAATGCCTGGGCCTGAGCCAGGCCCTGATCGACCGACGTCTGGTCGGCCAGAATGCCGGCCATGATCTGGCCGGTACGCGTGCCGATCGCCTGGAAAGGCGCGATATCCACGAACTGGATGCCGGTATAGGGCACCGGCTGCGCCGTGGGGTGCTTGGGATCAGCACTGGCGATCGCTTTTTCAACCAGCCCGGCAAACGGGGCCGCCTTCTGATAGGCCTTGTTGTCGTAGGTGGAATGGCGCGTGCCCGGCGGCACGGCCACCCAGCCGCGCTTGTCGGCCACCTGCTTGACGTATTCCTGTGAGGTGGCCCACTCGACGAAGGCCTTGGCCGCCTTCTGTTTCTTGGACGACTTCGGCACCGCCAGCGCCCAGCTGTACAGCCAGCTGGAGCCGCGCTCGGTCTTGGCGATGGGCGCCTGCGCAAAGCCGGTGGACTCGGCCACCTTCGAGTTGGCCGGGTCCGCGAGATAGCCGGCGGCGACGGTCGAGTCAATCCACATGCCGCACTGGCCGTTGGCGAACAGGGTTTCGCTTTCGGTGAAGCCGTTGGAGGTCACGCCGGGCGGGCCGTATTGCGTGAGCAGGCGCTTGTAGGTGCCGGCGGCCTGTTTCCAGGCCGGCGTGGTCAGCTGGGGCTTCCAGTCCATGTCGAACCAGCGCCCGCCGAATGTATTCACCATGGTGGAGAAGAACGCCATGTTCTCGCCCCACCCCGGCAGGCCGCGCAGGCAGATGCCGTAGGTGTGTGTCTTCGGGTCGTTGAGCTTGGCGGCAAACTGTTCGATCTGGTCATACGAGGGTTGTTCGGGCATCGACAGCCCGGCCTTGTCGAACAGATCCTTGCGGTAGTAGGTAATCGAGGATTCGGCATAGAACGGCAGCGCATAGAGCTTGCCGCCCACCGTCAGCCCGTCTTTGACCGATTCCAGCAGATCATCCGCCTTGTAGGCCGCCGGCAGATCATCGAAGGCCACCAGCCAGCCGTTCTTCGACCAGATGGGCACTTCGTAGTTGGACAGCATCACCGCGTCGTACTGCCCGGCGTTGCTGGCGATATCGGTGGTGACCTTCTGGCGCAGCTCGTTCTCGGGCAGCGTGACCCAGTTCAGCTCGATGCCTGGGTTGGCTTTTTCAAACGCCGGGGCCATCTTCTGCATGGTGACCATGTCCGGGTTGTTGACCGTGGCGATCGTGATCTCGGTGGCCGCCTGGGCGCTGATCACAGCGCTGGCCGAGAGAACCAGCCCGCCGAGCAGGCCCTGTGTTGTTCGATGCTTGAAGGTCATTGGCTGGCTCCTACCCCATGAGACGCCGTGCAATATTTTTCTTATCTTGGAAAAAGTTTCACGCTCTGCCTATTCGCCTTTGATCGTAGATGGCCGGCTGGCCCGCGCACCCATAAAAAAAGCCGCAGCCCGGGCGGGCTACGGCTTGGTCATCGACGCGGTCCGTGTGTCATCAGCGGCGCGCTGCGATAAACGCATCCAGCTCGTCGCGGCGTGATGTGCCCTCCATAGCCCCGCGGCGCGAGACCGCCGTGGCCCCGGCCGCATTGGCATAGCGCATGGCCTGCTCGGCAGCCACGCCCTGGGTCCGCAGGGTGCAAAAGGTAGCACCAAACGAGTCGCCTGCCCCGGTCGGGTCCACTTCATCGACCTCGAAGCTCGGGTAATGGCTGACGTTGTGCCCGTCGTAGTAGCGCGCCCCGTCCTTGCCGTTCTTCCAGGCGATTTCCGAGACGCCCAGCGCCAGCGCGCGCTCCACGGCTTTTTCGTCGTCGTCGATATCGACCAGGACGTTCAGCTCGCTATCGCTGGGCAACAGGATGTCGGTGCGCGACAACAGATCGGTCAGCGCCTCACGCGCACCGGAACGGGCCAGCGTTTCCTTGCGCACGTTGGGGTCGAACGACACACGCCCGCCGCCGGCTTTCACGCGATCCGCTGTCTGGCGGGCCAGGTCGATCATGTGGCCCGAAAACAGCGAGGTTCCGGCGATATGAAACAACTTGCAGCCGCGAATGACGGTGTCGAACTGCCGGGGGGAAATTTCGGCACAGGCGCCGTTGGCGATGTTGAAGATAAAATCACGCGCGCCGTCGTCGTAGTAGGTCACGAACGCACTGGCCGTGGTGGCCTCGGGCCGCACAGTGATAGCCGATGTATCGACCCCGTCGGCGGCCAGACGCTCTACCAGCATGCGCCCGAAGGCATCGTCGCCCACGCAGCTGACCATGGCCGCGGAACTGCCGAGCTTGGCAGCCTGGTCGATGAAGATAGCCGGCGCGCCGCCGGGGAACGGGCCCGCAAAACGGCCCGCCGTACCCAGCGACTGGTTGGTTTCCAGCGCCATGAACTCGGCGAGCACTTCGCCGAAGGTCACGATATCGGTCATGAAACGCCCGTTTTAAAGAATGGATTGCCCGGAGGACTGCCAGTCGGCCACGAACTGCTCCAGGCCCTTGTCGGTCAGCGGATGGTTGAACATCTGGTGCAGCACCTTGGGCGGCACGGTGACCACGTCGGCGCCGGACAGCGCGGCCTGCACTACATGCTGCGGGCCCCGGATGGAGGCCGCCAGCACCTGGGTATCAATCTCGGGATAGCCGGCATAGATATCGCCGATCTCGCGAATCAGCGTCATGCCTTCCTGGCCGATATCGTCCAGACGGCCGATGAAGGGCGAGATATACGTCGCCCCGATCTTGGCCGCCAGAAGCGCCTGTGCCGCGGAGAAACACAGGGTCACGTTGATCTGCTGGCCGCCCGCGACGAGATTCTTGCCTACCTTGAGACCGGCCGGCGTGAGCGGCACCTTGACGCAGACATTGTCGGCGATAGTGGCCAGCTTCTCGCCCTCTTTCATCATGGTGTCGTAGTCGGTGGCCGCCACTTCGGCGCTGACCGGGCCGTCTACGACCTTGCAGATTTCGGTAATGGTTTCGATGAAATCACGCCCGGCCTTGTTGATCAGGCTGGGGTTGGTCGTGACGCCGTCGAGCAGCCCCATATCGGCCAGCTCGCGGATCTCGTCCACGTCGGCGGTATCGACAAAGAATTTCATGCGCGTTCTCCTGATGATTCAAAGCAACCGGGCGATGCTCGGCCGGCTTGGGCAAGGGCCCGTGGTCGCTGCATCCGGGCGCCCCGCTGGCAGGCGAATCCGCTGGCACCAGCCGGATTACCGTCAACAGCGCCTGGCACCCGCTCGGATGAAACGACGATAGACCGTATTGTATGGTCTCGGTCCCACGAACGACACAATAGCAACCGCCGGTGCGATCCGATCCCGGCCGCATTCTGGCACGAGGAGATCTATTCATGGCCAACCCCGCAGATCAGCGCTTCATCGGCCTGGATATCGGCACCAGCTCGGCCAAGGGGGTCGCCGTGGATGCCGGCGGCGCGGTAATCGCGCGCGCCTCGGCCGATTACCCGCTGCTGACGCCGAAGCCCGGCTGGACCGAACAGAACCCCGAAGACTGGTGGCAGGCCGCCTGCGAGGTGCTCAAGCAGCTGATCGCGGCGATACCGGGCCCGGTCGAGGCCATCGGCCTGACCGGGCAGATGCACGGCGCGGTGTTTCTCGACGCCGCGGGCGATGTCATCCGGCCGGCTATTCTCTGGAACGACCAGCGCACCAGTGCCGCCTGTGCCGACATCGAAGCCCGCGTGGGCCAGACCCGGCTGCGCGAGATCACCGGCAACCCGGCCCTCACTGGCTTCCAGGCGCCCAAGATCATCTGGCTGCGCGACAACGAGCCCGAGCACTACGCGCGGCTGGCGCACGTGCTCTTGCCCAAGGATTACATCCGGTATCGGCTGTCCGGCGTTTTTGTCACCGATGCCTCGGACGCAGCCGGCACGTTGCTGCTCGACCTGGCCGCCCGCGACTGGTCCGAGGAGATCCTCGCTGCCCTGGAGCTGCCGCGGGCCTGGCTGCCCGACGTCTTCGAGGGCCCGGAGATCTGTGCCCACGTCACCGCGGCAGGTGCCGGTGACAGCGGCCTGCCCGCAGACACGCCCATCGTGGCCGGCGCCGGCGACAACGCAGGGGCGGCCGTCGGCGGCGGCATCGTGGACCCGGATACCGCGCTGGTCTCTATCGGCACCTCGGGCGTGGTGTTTGCCCACAGCGACACGGCCAGCCCCGATGCCAGCGGTGAGCTGCATTGTTTCTGCCACGCCGTGCCCGGCGCCTATCACCTCATGGGCGTATCGCTAGCCTCCGGCGGCAGCCTGGCCTGGTTTGCCCAGAAATTCGCCCAGGACGAAGCCGGTGTGGCCGAGCGACTTGGCGTGAATCTGCACGGGCTGCTGGCCGACGAGGCCGCCACCGTGGCCCCTGGTGCCGATGACCTGTATTTCCTGCCCTACCTGGCCGGCGAGCGCACACCGCATATGGACGCCAACGCCCGCGGAGCCTGGATCGGCCTGACCCTGTCGCACGACAAGCGCCACATGATCCGGGCCATCCTCGAGGGCGTTGCTTTTTCGCTGCGTGATTCGCTGACCCGTATCGAAGCCCAGCGCGTGGTGCCCCAACGCCTGCTGCTGGGCGGCGGCGGCGCCCACAGCCCGGTCTGGCGGGCCATCATCGCGGCGGTCCTCGACAAGCCCGTGGCGGTGCAGCGCGATCAGGAAGGCCCGGCCTACGGCGCGACTCTTCTGGCCGCCGTTGGCGCGGGCGTCTATGCCGACGTGAACGCAGCCGTGGCGGCCATGGTGACCCTGCCCGACGACTTCGAACAGCCCGATCCCGAGCTTGTCGCGGCCTATACCCCACGCTACGAGACCTTCACCCGCCTCTATCCCGCGCTGCGCGACGCGCTCTAGCCGCTCTGGCCACTCTGGGCGGTGTCGGCCGCGGCGTACTCGAGCCGCAGCCATAAAAAAAGCCGGGTCGTCAAAGGACGGCCCGGCTTTTTTACGTCACGAGGGCGGGCCTACATGCCCATCATCGTGCGCATTTCCAGGCTATAGAACAGCCACAGCGTACCGCCGACCAGCACCGCCAGAATCAGCAGGCTGAACAGCGCAGAGCCGGTGTTCCAGGCGCTTTCGGGGGAGAAGTCCAAATGCAGGAAGAAATACATCTGCACCAGAATCTGAACCACCGCCGTGACCGCCACGATGATCAGCGTGGTGCCCATGCCGAACCACTCGAAGCCCACGGCCCCGAACGGAATGACGGTGAGAATCAATGAGAGAACGAAGCCGGTGATATACGTCTTGAGGTTCAGACCGCCAAGACGGGTGTCTTCGTGATGCTCTTCGTGGGCCGGAGAATGACTCATCCCATGACTCCCGAAAGATAGACCGTGGAGAACACCGCAATCCATACGATGTCCAGAAAGTGCCAGAACAGCGCCAGACGGAACAGACGCGATGCCACCGGCGGGGTCACGCCCTTGAGCGCCACCTGGCCGACCATCACCAGAATCCAGAGCAGGCCGAAGCTGACGTGCGTGCCGTGCGTGCCCACCAGCGTAAAGAAGGCCGACAAGAACGCGCTGGCCTGCGGCGTGGCCCCTTCGTGCACCAGCTCGTAGAACTCGTGCAGTTCCAGCGTGATGAACAACACCCCGAAGATGAAGGTCACCAGCAGCCAGAGCAGCACCCCACCCTTGTGCTTGGCGTGCATCGAGAGCATCGCAAAGCCGAAGGTGATACTGGAAAACAGCAGCGCCATCGTCTCGAAGAAGACGTCGCGAAGCTTGAACAGCTCCTCGCCGCCGGGCCCGCCGAAGGTATTGTCCGATACCACTACGAACATCGTGAACAACATCGAGAAAAGGATCACATCGCTCATCAGGTACACCCAGAACCCGAAGTTGACGATGGTGTCGGGTCTCGATGCGCCATGAACGGTGTTGGCGCCGTGACTCATATTAGCTTTCCAGTTGACTAGACAGGACGAATAAAGCGGCTGGCTCGTGCCGGCGTGTTAGACCACGCCGGCTTTTTCGAGCGCTTCGTAACGCTTATCTTCGCGTCGCTTGACCTCGTCGGCCGGGATGACGAACCAGGTGTCGTCGTCACAGCCGCGAGCGATCACGGTGGCGATCATGCCGATACCGCTGGCGACGACCAGCCACCAGATATGCCAGATCAGCGCGAACCCGAAGAAGAACGACAGCACACCGATGATGAACCCAGCGCCGGTGTTCTTCGGCATATGGATATCGGCGTACTTGTCCGGGCGGGCATAGGCCACGCCGCGTGCCTTCATGTCGGCCCAGGCGTCGCGATCCTTGACCTCGGGGATGACCGCAAAGTTGTACTCGGCCGGCGGCGATGCCGTGCCCCAATCCAGGGTACGGCCGTTCCACGGGTCGCCCGATACATCCTTGAGCTGGTCGCGATCACGGATCGACACGATCAGCTGGATGACCATGGCCAGCACGCCGAAGGCCACGAACAGCGCACCGATGGCGGCCACGATCAGGAACGGCTGCCAGGCCGGATCATCATAGGTGACCATGCGACGCGGCATGCCCATCAGGCCGAGGATATACAGCGGCATGAAGGCGAAGTAGAAGCCGATGGTCCAGCCCCAGAACGAGCGGCGCCCCCAGACTTCATCCAGGCAGAAACCGAACGCTTTCGGGAACCAGTAGTGATAACCGGCGAACAGCCCGAACAGCATCCCCGGAATCAGCACGTTATGGAAGTGCGCCACCAGGAACAGGCCGTTGTGCATCTTGAAGTCGATGCCCGGGATAGCCAGCATCACGCCGGTCATGCCGCCGATGGTGAACGTGATGATGAACGACAGCGTCCACAGAATCGGCAGGTTGAAGCGAATACGCCCACGGAACATCGTGAACAGCCAGTCGTAGATCTTCACCCCGGTTGGCACGCCGATGATCATCGTCGCGATGGCGAAGACCGAGTTACGCGTGGCGTCCTGGCCCATCGTGAAGAAGTGATGCACCCACACGGTGAACGACAGCAGGGCAATAACCATCGTGGCGTAGACCAGCGAGGCATACCCGAACAGGCGCTTGTTCGAGAACGTGGCGGTAACTTCCGAGAACACGCCGAAGGCCGGCAGGATCAGGATGTACACCTCGGGGTGACCCCAGACCCAGAACATGTTCACGAACATCATCTGGTTGCCGCCGCCGTCCGACGTAAAGAAGTGGAAGCCGGCGTAACGGTCCAGCGTCAGCAGCGCCAGCACCACGGTCAGCGCCGGGAACGCCAGCACCATCAGGATGTTGGTGCACAGCGATGTCCAGGTGAACATCGGCATGCGCATCAGGTTCATGCCCGGCGCCCGCTCCTTCATAATCGTCACGAAGAAGTTGATACCGGTAATGGTGGTGCCGATACCCGAGATCTGGAGCGCCCAGATCCAGTAGTCCACGCCCACGCCCGGATTGGCCTTGATGCCCGAATACGGGGCATAACCCGTCCAGCCAGCGTCGGAGAAGTGACCAATCGCCAGCGAGGCCATGACCAGCATGCCGGCCGAAACCGTCAGCCAAAGGCTCACGGCGTTGAGATACGGATAGGCCACGTCGCGTGCGCCGATCTGCGTGGGCACGGCGATGTTCATCAAGCCGATGAGAAACGGCATGCCCATGAAGAAGATCATCATGGTGCCGTGGCCGGTGAACAGCTCGGCGAAGTGATGCGCCGGCAGATAGCCTTCCGAACCACCGCTGGCAAACGCCTGCTGGGCGCGCATCATCAGCGCGTCAATGAAGCCACGCATCAAGAAAACCATGGCGACGATGATGTACATCACGCCGATCTTCTTGTGGTCGACTGTGGTCAACCACTCATCGTAGAGATATTTCCACTTGCCGTAATAGGTCACCGCAGCGACCAGACCGATCGCCACCAGAATCATCATGGCGTCAGCGGCCAGGATGATCGGCTCGTCGGGAATCGCGTCGAGGGACAGTTTGCCGAGTAGGTTCATGATGATTTCATCTCACGGGGAACCAGAAAGTCGCTTGCGGCGAACTCATTCATGAGCGGTGCTGGTCTGATGAGCGGCCGCGCCGTGGGCGGGCGTCATCTGCTGATCCGGAAGCGCACCCGGCTCACGGAACTGATTGATGATCTTGCCGAACAGGTTGTCCTGCACCGGCGCGAAGTAGGCCACGTCCTCAGCCATGCTGGGCTGGGCAAAACTCTGGAACTTGGCCAGATCCATGGGCTGACCCTGGCTGCGGGCCTGCGACAGCCACTCCTGGTAGTTCTGCTCGGTCATCGCCCGGGCCATGAACCGCATCTTGGCAAAGCCGTCACCGGTGTACTGATAGTTGCCGCCATCGAAATTACCGGTTTCGTGCGACATTAGATGCAGCTTGGTCTCCATGCCCGACATGGCAAAGATCTGCGAGCCCATGCGCTGGACCATGAAAGCGTTCATAACCGAGTTGGAGGTCAGGTGGATCTCCAGCGGCCGATCGACCGGGAAGGCAAACTCGTTGACCGAGGCCACGTGCTGGTCGGGATACACGAACAGCCACTTCCAGTCGGTGGCCACGGCATCAATGCGCAGCGGCGCTTTCTCCGACTCGAGCGCCTTGTAGGGGTCCAGATTATGGGTGGAGATCCAGGTCATCACCGCCAGGATGATCAAGATGACCAGCGGCCCGCCCCAGGCGAAGATCTCGACCAGCCAGGAATGGTCCCAGTCCGGCGTATAGGCCGATTTGGTGCTCGTCGAGCGATAGCGCCAGGCGATGGCGATGGTCATCCCCAGAATGGGGAAGAACACGAACGCCATAAGGATCACGGTGAGCAACGTGATGTTACGTTCTTCTTCACCGATCGGACCCACCGGGTCCATGACCGACATGTAGCTGAAGTCGCAACCGCTGACCAGCAACGTAAGGCCGATTACCATCGCGCCCGCGAACAAGCGAAGACTGTTTCTAAGCATTGCGTCTCAAGCCTTGGAGCCGATCGTGCCCACCGACACAGTCCGGCGGCAGCGCTATCGAAGCTCGTGAAAACGGCGGGGCCGGCAACCCACCGCCGACCCGTTAGAAGCGTACGAGTCAGGCAAATGACTCGTATTTCACGGCGAGCAAAATACATGCGCGCTTAAGTCGCGGTCAATCTTGTCCCGCCCCGGCCTAGAAGACAACGCAGACCGCGACAGCCCGCGATCAAGCAGCGGTCGGCGATTGCGGGCGGACCGCCTAACCTCGGCGCGGTACGGGATGCGACAAAACGTCGCGCTTATTCGCGCACAGCGAATCTCCATCGCCGCAGCTCTGCGGCCCACTGTTTTTACATACGACTTGTTCGCAACGACCCGCACCTCGATACTCCGGCTATCACCCACTCGCCCCAGACGGTTGCTGTGACACTCGGTTGGACGACGGCTCGCCCCATATTTCGCTGCTGGCTATTCGGCCTGTGGTTGATCGCGCTCGTTGTGACGGCTGCGGTCATACAGCCCGCCAGCGCGCAGGGACTTGCCAGCGTCGAGTCATTGTCCGGCCATAAAGACAGCGCCAGCCCCCAACCCGACGCCGCAGAGCTATCAGCGTCGCTCGACGACATCATCGAAACGCTGGAAAACACCGAGCAGCGTCAGGCGCTACTGGCCCAGCTCAAACAGCTTAAACAGTCCACCGCCGCCGAAGCTGATCGCAACGCAGACTCGGTCACTACCCGCGGCGGGCTGCTTGGCGCACTGGCGGATTCGTTTTCCGACCTATCCAATACGTCAGAATCGGGCGCATCGCCGCTTGAGGTCTGGGAAGCCAACGCCAGCGACGCCGCCGCCGAGGCCAATGCCTTGCTGGCGCAAACCGAGCGCCGTGCCCTGGCACGCAACCTGAGCGAGATCTGCGTGGGCCTGTTGATTTGGGCCGTGCTCCTCGTGGGGCTTATGGCCGCGGCACGGCGGCTGTTCGTGCATCGGGGCTGGCCGATCAAATTGCCGCCCGAGCCGCGGCCCTGGATGTTGCTGGCGCATTTCGTGCGTCGGGTTTTTCCGTGGCTGTTCACTTTCGGCCTGTTGCTGGCCAGTGTTCGTCTGCTCGAGGCCGCCACGCCCGCGCGCGCGTTCTTGTTGGTTCTGGCGTACGTCGCCCTGTGTGGCCGACTGCTGTCGACCGTATTTGATGTCGTTATCGCCCTGTTCACTCGGGGCCATCGCCGCGTTGCCGTATCGATCCTGCACGACAAGGCGCTGATGCCGCTGTTTTTCATCGGTGCGCTCGTCGCCCTCGGCGACGCGGTCAACAGCAATCGCATGATCGGGTTGCTGGGCTACAGCCTGTCAGACGGGCTGTCGGTATCGGCCAACGTGATCGCGGCGATAATGAGCGGCATTCTGGTCATTCGTATCCGTCGTCCGGTGGCGCACCTGATCAGCAACCGGCGCCTGAAAAACCGGCTGAACAACAACTTCCGTGACCTGGTCACCTTCGCCGCGCGGCTCTGGCATATCCCGGCGCTGCTTCTGGTCATCGCCTCGCTGGTCGCGATCTTCGTCACCGGCGGCGAAACAGACGCTGCATTTGCCCGAGCGATGGTCTGTACCGTGTTTTTGGTGCTGGCTCTCGTGGTCACGGGCGTTATTCGTCGGCAGCACGAACGCGCCGCGCGGCGCACCCTGAAGAGCCACTTCGCCAACCGCCTGCGCCATCTGGGGTTCACGCTCGGCCACTGTGCTGTCTGGATCGTCTTCGCGGATTTGTCGCTACGCGTCTGGGGATTCTCGCTGTTTGGCATCGGTGAGCCCGGGGCCACCAGCTCACGTATCGGCCACGCGCTGATTCGTATCGGGCTTACCGTGCTGATCGCCTGGCTGGTGTGGATCGCCGTTGACGGCGCGATCCACCGCGCGCTTCACGGCAAGGATGCCCGCGGACGCAAGCGCAACAGCAATCGCGCACAGACCATCACGCCGATGATCCGCAACATCGCACTGTTCACGATTCTCATCATCGGCAGCATCGCCGGCCTGGCCAATCTGGGCGTCAACGTGACACCACTGTTGGCCGGCGCCGGTGTAATCGGCATTGCGCTGGGCTTTGGCGCACAGAGTCTCGTGGCCGATCTCATTACCGGTATCTTCATTCTCATCGAAGACTCGCTGGCCGTTGGCGACTTCGTCGAGATGAACGGCTATATGGGGACCGTCGAGGGCCTGAACCTGCGTACGGTGCGCCTGCGTGATCTGGACGGCGTCGTCCACATCACCACGTTTTCGCATATCGATGCTATCCACAACATGTCGCGCCAGTTCGGTATCGCGCTGATGAAACTGCGTATTCCGCACGATCTGCGTATCGACGATGCTATCGAGCTGATGCGCAAGACCGCCGCCGACCTGCACCGCGACCCGTTCATGCGCGGGCTGATCCGCTCACACCTGGAAATGCAGGGCATCCACGAGTTCGATAACGGCTCGCCGATCCTGCGTATGCGCCTGCGTACCGCGCCCGAATATCAGTGGGACGTGGCACGCGCCTTCAATCTGGCGCTGAAACGTCGTATGGATAACGAGCAGATCAACCTGGGCGCACCGCGCATGAGCGTGTCGATGGAAGCCGCCGGCGGCGCGCGTTTTGAAAAACGCGACAAGTCCGGCGACAGCGAGCCGACAACGACCAATCTCAACTGGCCGACCGAGGCACCGTCGCCGGACGGCGGGTGAGTTAGACGGGGTCTGGGGCGTGTCGTCACAAGATAAGGCGACGCATCGGCGGCCAAGCCGCGGCAAAACAAGACATCGCGAGCGTCGCGTGGTCATT
>DCKU01000018.1:0-2199 GCA_002320455.1 Salinisphaera sp. UBA1666 | reverse complement strand
CCACGTGAGCGAACGATAACGCAGGATTGCCGGGGCTTGGCCGCCGACCCTTACGGGTTGCCCGCGCCGGACGCGCTATGCGGCGTCATATCTCATGACGACACGCCCTAGCGCGTCGTGCGCGAACCGCCGGGCGTGGTGGGGCTCACGAAAGTCACTACGAAGCCCACGACGACCAGTGTAAAACCGGCCACGTACTGCGGGTACCAGATGGTCCAGCCGCTGGCGGCCCAGTACGTTGAAAAATCTGCGCCACTCGTCTGACTGAACAGAAACAACAACAGGCTGCTCAACGCCAGTTGAATAGCGCCGACTACGGCAACGGCAACACCGGTTCTGTTCATCGTTTGTCTCCTATAGCTGCCGTCTCCGCCAGCCGTTGCTTCTGAGTACGAGCACTGACTCGTGCGTCTACATATAGCTCCGGTATGCGCGTTGCGTGCGACCAATGCAAACCCTCGAGCGGCCCATTGTTTCTTGGCACGATCAGCGAGCTGCCGTGCCGGCTTCGAAACGGCCGCCAAAACAAAGACTTGCTGTAAAACCGGCGATGCGGGTGGCGACACATCCGACTTTCGTCTAAGCCAACGAGACCCGCCGGTTGGTAGCCGGTCTATAACGGACAAACGACACGGATAGGCCATGCACTTGCGACTAAAGTCGATGGCTATCGCTGCAATAATGCGCGACTAAAACACGATTTCGTTTTCCGTTAGCGCGTCTAGTCGTGACATCTAGACACGGTCCGCCTGAATTAATGTCTGATTGACTCTGGCAAACCATTGAATGGTATGAGATTAAAAGCTTTCCGCGCATCAGCGGCGTGCATGCGGCAATTCCAGGCTAGACAAATTTCATTAAGAGGATTTGTGTCAATACGTCTTAAGTCTTATATTCGCCATCAGTTGAACGGCCGGCCCACACGCGACGGTCGGATCAAGTGGAGGTTTGAATCATGGCTCATACGACACGAATCATCACGACAAGCGCGCTGCTGATCGCAAGCGTCGCCGCCTCGGCTCAGCAGGACGCCGTTAAAGCAATCCACCACGGCACTGCCACGCCGTCGGTCGCGAAAAATCCGACTCAAAGCCAAGACGCTGCGACGTTGGCCGGAGCCATCGATGCCTACAACGCAGGGCCTACCGCGGGCGCAATAGCGCCTAGCGCAGTCAATAACGCAATGATCCAAAATACCGCGGCAAGTCCGGCGTCTCAGCGCTTGGCCCGTGCGGTGCGGGCCTACAACGGGGAGCTGGCGCCGGCCGGCGATACCGTGGACTACAGCCGCTCACCGGATCAGCGAGCGCTGGCGCTGGGGCGTGAAGTCACGCAGTTCAATCGCAGCGGCGGCTCGTTGGACGTCGTTGGCCGGAACACTCGCACGCTGCAATAGCGCAAACGGATCTTCTTCGTGATCAAGCAGGCGTCAAGGCGCCGGCTTTTTTGTGGCCGGCGCATGCTCGCCCATGGTCGAACAGCCAGGCTTTCGACAAGCCGCTAGCCTGACCCTTTGGGTTATCAATCGGCAGACGATCTGTCGGATATGTGCGTTATGAATATAAAAATCATGTTTTCCATCGGCACGGCGGGGTTGTTCTTGGCCGGCTCGCCTCTTGTAATGGCGGCCGCCGATACGCCGCCCGCGGCAGAATCGACGCCGTCGGAAATCAAGAGTCCGAAGCCGCTGGCCGAGCAGATCGATGCCTATAACGCCAACAGGGCAACCTCGTCGGCCGAGCGCGGCAGAACTCATAGCGATCGACGAGATCCGGCCGTCGATCCAAAAGCTCGGCGACTGGCCGACGATATCAACACCTATAACGCGTCAAGCCAGCCCGACGAGAGCGCAACGGCCATCGACGAGCGCCAGCCCTCAACGATCGATCGCGAGCGTTCGGCGGCCCAGCGAGAAGCCACCGACCGGTTGGGTAATGACGTACGCGAATACAACGAAAGCGGCGGCGCGACCGCGTTTAGCGACGACGGCGACGATTGACCGCGCAGACCGGACGTAAGGAAGCGCTACATAACCTCTCGCGGGTCGTGTTCGCCTAGAAAATCAACTGGGTCACAGACGGTGCGGCAAGGTGTCCAGCCGCAGCGTCTGTGAGGCCGAACCCCACGCGAAGCATGTGCGCGAAGCGCCGGGCCGGGGCAAGCTGTGGAGAGCTTCCTTAAGGAAGCTCTGCATAACCT
>DCKU01000079.1 GCA_002320455.1 Salinisphaera sp. UBA1666 | reverse complement strand
TATGAAACATCAACAGGCCCTAGCCGGCGCCCATCATCGTGCGCATTTCCAAGTGATGGAACATCCAGATGGTCAGCACGATGGCGATGAAGAACAGCGGGATCGTGGCCACGGCCGATACGGTATGCCAGATCATGGCCTTGGACAGGTCCAGCTTAAACAGCAGGTAGAGCTGACCACAGACGGCGATGAGAGCCAGCACACCAATCCAGATGAGCGTGTTGAGCTGGCTCATGCCGCCGCCGACGGTGATGATGCAGGCCGCCACCATGAGCACCAGGCCCAGCACAAAGGCTGCGGCATACTTGATCACGCTGGCGGACTGGACCTCGGGGTGCGCAAGCGGATTATGATCATGGGCCGACATCAGCTCACTCCCATCAGATAAACGAAGACATAGACACAGACCCAGATCACCGCCTGGAAGAACCAGAAGATACGCAGGTTGATGAAGCGCCCCACGGTGGCCTCGGTCAGCCCGTCACGCGCGATCTGCACCGTCAGCGCGGCCATCCAGATGATGCCGAAGAACACGTGCGCGGCGTGGACCCACACGATGGTCCAGAAATCCGACAGGAAAGCGCTGGCCTGCGGCGTGGCGCCCTCGGCGGCTAGCTTGGCGAATTCGGATGTTTCATCCAGCAGGAAGAACACGCCGATCGCCAGCGAGACGACCATCCAGCGCACCGTACCGGCCTTGTCGCCGCGCGCGAGCGCCACGCTGGCCAGCCCGAACACGAACACGCTGGCAAACAATACGAGCGTGGGCAGCAGGGCAGCGACCGGCTCGATGACCTGGCCGGCCGTGATGCTGCTGGTGCCGTAGGCCTCCAGATACACGCCGTGGGCTGCGAACAGCCCGGCGAAGATCATGGCGTCAGACATCATGTACAGCCAGAAGCCGAGGCTTCGCAGGCTGATCGAGTCGTGATGGTCGGCCTCTTCAGAAAAGAGCTGGACCCGGCTCGTGTCAGACACCTTATTGGGGTCGAGAGACATCGTCGTACTCCTTAAGCCTGCTGGGCTTGGCCGTCACGCACCGGACCGTCCGCGATTTCGCCGGTCTGGTGCACGTTTTCCTGCGCCTGGGTATCCATCTGCTCCAGCGTTCGATTTTCCATCGCCTCCACCTCGGCGGCGGGGATGTTGTAGTCGATGTCTTTCTGGAACATGCGGAATATCAATGTGCCCGTGATGCCGATGATCGAGGCCACAAACAGCCATTCGATACGCCATACGCCGGCAAAACCGAGCGCCATGGTGAACACCGCGAGCACCACCGGCACCATGCTGTTCTTGGGCATGTGCACGTCATTGTATTTCTCGGCGCGCAGCGTGGTCATGCCGTGCTCGCGCCGCCAGGCCCATTCGTCGTTCGAATGCACGACCGGCGTAGCCGCGAAGTTATAGAACGGCGGCGGGCAGGGCGTCAGCCATTCGAGGCTGCGCGAGGTTTCCCAGGCATCCGAGGTGCGCACGGCGTTTTGCTTACGATCTCGAATCGAGACATACATCTGCAGCAGGAAGGCCGCCACCGAGGCCACATACAACGCGATACCGACGACTTCCATGGCGAGCAGCGGCCACCAAGTCGGATGGGCGATGTAGTCCAGGCGACGCGTCATGCCCAAAAAGCCCAGGGCATACATCGGCACGAACACGAATACCGAGCCGGCCCAGAACAGCCAGAAGAAAATTCGGCCCAGGCGATCGTCCAGATAAAAGCCAAACGCCTTGGGCCACCAGAACGTCACCGCGCCAAAGATCGCGAAAGCGATGATCAGGAACATGTTGTGGAAGTGGGCCACCACGAACACGCTGTTATGCGAGACATAGTTAATGGCGGGTACGGCCAGCATCATGCCGGTCATACCGCCGCCAATGAGCATCAGCACCGCGGCCAGCGCCCACAGCATGGGCGCTTCCAGGCGGATACGGCCCTTGTACATGGTAAAGGCCCAGTTGAAGACCTTCACGCCCGTCGGGATGCCGACCAGCATGGTCGCGATCGAAAAGAAGGTGTTGACCTGCGGCCCGGCGCCCATGATGAAGAAATGGTGTAGCCAGACCAGCCACGACACGCCGGCGATGCCCATCGTGGCCACGATCATGCTCGTGTGGTTGAACAGCGCTTTTTCCGAAAACGTCGGGATGATCTCCGACAAGAATCCGAACGCCGGCAGCACCACGAAATACACCTCTGGATGGCCCCACAGCCAGAACAGGTTGGTGTACATCATGAAATTGCCACCGCCGTCGGCGGTGAAGAAATGCGTGCCGATGTAACGGTCCAGCGTGAGCAGAAACAGCGCTACCGTCAGCAGCGGGAACGAGGTCAGGCCGATGATGTTGGTGGCCAGCGTCGTCCACGAGAAGATCGGCATGCGCATCATGGTCATGCCGGGCGCGCGCATCTTAAGAATCGTGGCGATGAGGTTGACCGCGCCCACCGTCGAGCCGATCGCCGCAATCTGGATGATCCATATCCAGTAGTCGACCCCCACCCCAGGCGAGTAATCCAGCTGGGTGAGTGGTGTCAGGCCTACCCAACCGGCGTGCGAGAACGAGCCGACGAACAGCGAGACCATGCACAGAGCCGCAGCCACGGTGGTCAGCCACAGGCCCACGGCGTTCAGAAACGGATACGCCATGTCCCGCGCGCCGATCTGGATCGGCACGATCAGGTTCATGAAGCCGACCAAGATGGGCGTGACCGCCAGCAGGATCATGATGGTGCCGTGCACCGTGAAGATCTCGCTGATGTGAAACGGCGTCAGATAGCCGTGTACGGCGCCTAAGAAGCCCGGTGAATCCGGGCCCACAGCCATAGCCTGGTGGGTGCGGATCATCGCGGCCTCGAAGAAGCCGCGGAACAGCAGCACCAGGCCCACGATGATGTACATGATGCCGATCTTCTTATGATCGACTGTGGTCAGCCAGTCATTCCAGAGCCAGCCCCACTTCTTGAAGTAGGTGAGTAGGCCCACGACACCGATGCCGCCGATGACCACCATCGACAACGCGACCATGATCCACGGGTTGTCGTAGTGCAGATCGAGAATCATGGGCAGGCGTCCGAACAACGCGTTCGATGGCCCTTGTACGTCCATAAACATAATGTTGCTGCCCTTATCGATCGGGGATGTTCTGTGGCTCGTCGGCGGTCGTGCCGTCGGGGTTGGACTCGGCGTTACCGGTGCCGAAACGCTTTTTGAATTCCGCCGAGGTCATGTCTTCGGAAAAACGAGCCGGCCAGCTGTACTTGAGCGAGCCGTCATTGACCGCACGAATCACGTGGGCAAACAGGTCATCGTCTACGTCGCTATACAGCGACCACTGGTTGCCCGTGTTGATAGTCGGCTCGGCGAACTCGGTGAACTGCTGCCACTGCATACGGTTGCCCGACAGGCGAGCCCGCCGCATCCACTGGTCGAAGATTTCCGGCGGCACCGAAAGCATCTTGTAGTTCATCCAGGAAAAGCCCGGTCCCGAGAACTCGGTGGAGAAGCCCTGATAGGTGCCGGGGCGCTCAACCAGGAAATGCTGCTTCGTACGCATGCCCGGCATCATGTAGATCTGGTTGACCACCTTGAGCACGTAGAAGTCGTTGGTGACCGAGACCGACGTCAGGTCCATCGAAATCTTTCGACCGGTAGGCACCACGAGCCGGTTGCTCATGGCGATGTGCTGGTCGGGATAGATAAACAGCCACTGCCAGTCGGTGGCGATGACCTGAATACGAAGTGGCGCCTGATCGGAATCGACCGACTCCAGGACTTCCGGGTTGTAGGGCGCTACATCGCGGGCGCCGTGGTAGCTGTAGTAGGACAGAGCCACAACGACGAGCAGCGGCACGCCCCAGACGATGACCTCGATCGGGATCGAGTGGTTGAAGGTCGGGTCGTATTTCCCCGTGCCGCCGCGTCGATAGCGCCAGAACGTCCAGATCACGAGCACCGTGGCGGGCACGATCACGATCGACAGCAACAGCACGTCGACCACGAGATAGAAGATCGAGGCACGAGCGATGGGCCCGTTGGGGTTCAGAAACCAGAGCGGGTCCTGTACCGGGCTGTTGCTGCAGCCTGCCAGCACGATCAGTACGCCAACGGCCAGACACAGCTTGGCGAAGCGCGCGAGATTATCTTTATTCATGGACACGATATTCCGCGGTTGGTCGGTCCGAACACCGGGGTGTCGGCCTTTGCGACACGCGCGCCACGACTCGCGAGATCGATTGCTCGACGCCGTGTTTCGCAGGCTTTCGCGTGCCGTAGGTCATACGCCGATAAGACGTTTGTCGGATGCGTAAGCGTGCGTTCATAGTGCAATAGATCCGCGACGACGTCTATTGCGATACAAGGCTTTACGCCGCTATCGGCGTGGCGATTCGTCGCAGTGATCAAACGCTTTAAGCCGGTCGGCATCCGTTGGCCCAGCCTTCAAAGTGCCGTTTTCGACGGAACGTCAAGGCTGTCGCAGCCTGTGCGATATCGACATGCCGCGGGCCGGCTCCAATCCGCTGAATGAAATCTCGTATTGCGGCGATAGCGATAATCCATGAGCGATAGACGTCGCTCGCGAAGCGCATGGCTGCAAGCCGCCCGACGTTGCGCCCGGGCGATCGGTTAGCCAGGCCCGCACCGGATCGGCATACTGTTCGTTATTGGCAATAACGATATTCGTTTTAAGCATGACGAAGCGTTCAGTGGCATCCCCGGTGTCCGAGTGTGAGCCGGACTATCGGTTTACGCTGGCCAACGAGCGTACGTTTCTGGCCTGGATTCGCACGGCACTGGCGCTCTTGGCCGGCGCTGTAGCGATTACCCAACTGGTGCCGGACCTGGGCGTGCCGCTGGCGCGCCAGATCATTGCCTCGTCGCTGGCTGTCATCAGCATCGCGGTCGTGGCCGGCAGCGCGCTTCGTTGGCGCACCACACAACAGGCCATGCGTCGTAGCCAGCCCTTGCCCGGCACCCGTATGCCGTGGGCCCTGTCGATGGGCATCATCGCCATCGGCGGGCTGGTCATTGCCCTGGTACTCATCTACGGCGTGAACTAATGCCCAACGCCGGCTCTCAAGGGGCGCCGACGGCAGCCGGGTTACAGGCCGAGCGGACCGATCTGGCCTGGTCGCGCACGGCATTGTCCTGCGCGGTCAACGGCGCGCTGTTTGCGCTACAACACCATCTGCACGGCCCGCCGGTGCTTGAGGCCGTGGCGATCGGCCTGGCTGCGCTTATGTGGCTGATGACCTGGATCATGAGCACGCGCCGCTGTCGCGTGCTCGAGGCACGACCGCTGCCCGAGCCGCTGGCAGCGCCCGTGACCATCACCCTGTTAAGCCTGGGCACGGGGCTGCTCGGCGTGCTAACGCTCGTACTGGTCTGGATCGAGTAGCTAGCTGCCGACCAAGACCAAAAGGGCGGCACCAAAGACGATGCGATAGATCGCAAACGCCGTGAACCGATGGCTCTGGATATAGCGAAGCAGCCACTTCACGGCCACGAATGCCACCACGGTGGATACTACAAAGCCGACGATCACCGCCGGCCAGTCGACGCTGGCCGCCTGACCGGCCTGTACTTCGGACAGCAGCTCATAGCCGCTGGCAGCGAACATGGTGGGAATACCGACCAGAAACGCGAACTCGGTGGCGGCACTTCGGTCATTGGTGCCGGCCAGCAGAGCCACGAAAATGGTCGTCGCCGAGCGCGAGGTGCCCGGAAAAAGACCGGCGACCATCTGGGCCAGGCCGACCAGAATGGCCACGGTCCAGGTCACACGCGCCGAGTGCGGCCGACGGGCTGCGATCTGCTCGGCCACGATCATCCAGATGCCGCCGATGATCAGCGCCCAGGCCACCGGTCCGATCTCGGTCGGCAACGAAAAGCCTGACTTCACCGCGATCAACCCCAGCACGGCGGTGATGAGAAACGCCAGCATGAGCTTGCCGAGATAAGCGCGTGTTTCGGGGTTGCGCCAGCCGGTGGCCAGCTCGTAGAGCCGTGTTCGATAAATCAGGCAGACGGCCAGAATGGCGCCGGCCTGGATGACGATATTGAACAGATCCGAACGCAGGCCCAGCCAGCGCTCGGCGATCAGCAGATGCCCGGTGCTGGAAATTGGCAAGAACTCGGTAATGCCCTCGATGATGCCGAGCAGCACGACATTGAATAAATCACCCACGAAATTCTGACCGTCGCTTAAAACCGCGTGCAGCTTACCGAAGATTGTGTTCGTCGCGGGCTAAGGAAGCTCTGCACAACCTCTCGCGGGTCGCGTTC
>DCKU01000091.1:16096-32184 GCA_002320455.1 Salinisphaera sp. UBA1666 | reverse complement strand
ATCTTATGACGACACGCCCTAGCTTGCACTCGCGGTTTGGGGATCGTTCGCACGGCGTCCGATGCGGCCGATCAGCCACGGCGCGACCAGCAACGCCACGGCGGCCACGTACAGGCCAATCGAGATACCGGAGGCCCAGAGCACATCCGGCGAGCCGCCGCTGATGGCCAGCGCCCGGCGCAGATTGACCTCGGCCAGGCCGCCCAGCACGTAACCCAGAATCACCGGCGCCAACGAGAAACCGAACTTGCGCAGGACATAACCGAACACGCCCACGGCCAGCATCGTATAGATGGCGATCGGATCCGAATGCAGCTGATATACGCCGACAAACGCCAGCAGTGCCACGAACGGCACCAGCACCCAGCGCGGCACGGTCAGCACCTTGGCGAACAGCCCGGCCAGTGGCAGGTTCAACAATAAAAGCACCACGTTGCCGATATACAGCGAGGCGATCAGCCCGCCGGCGACCTCGGGCCGCTCGGAGAACATCATGGGCCCGGGCGTGATGTTGTAGAGCATCAGCGCACCGAGCAGCACCGCCGTCGTGCCCGAGCCGGGAATACCCAGCGTGAGCAGCGGCACGAACGAGCCCACGGCCGATGCGTTGTTGGCCGCCTCCGGGGCGGCCAGCCCGCGCATGTCGCCCTCGCCGAAAGTGCCCTCGGTGTCGTTGATGCGTTTTTCCGTTGTGTAGGCCACCGCCGATGCCACCGACGCCCCGGTGCCGGGCAACGTGCCGATGATGAAGCCCATGAAGCCCGAGCGCAGGATCGCGCCGCGACAGGCCAGCACTTCCTTGAACTTGACGAACACGCGGCCCAGCGCCGGCATCTCTGAAGTGCCGTGGCGCGCGGCCTGCTCGAGCATAAGCAGAATCTCGCTCACCGCGAACAAACCGATGATGAGCACCACGAAATCGATGCCGTCATAGAGCTCGGGCATATCAAAGGTATAGCGCAGCACCCCGGTCGACGAATCCACGCCGATCATGGCGATCATCACGCCCAGCACCGCCGCGATGCCGGTCTTGAGCGGGTCGCGCCCCATCATCACCGACATCGAGGCAAAGGCGAAGACCATCAGCGCAAAGAACTCGGCCGGGCCGAACATCACCGCCACCCGGGCCAGCAGCGGCGCGAACAGCGTCAGACCGATGATGGCGATGGTCGCACCCACGAACGACGCCACGGCCGAGAGCCCCAGCGCCGGGCCGGCCAAGCCTTTCTTGGCCAGTGGATGCCCGTCTAGCGTGGTCATCACCGCCCCGGCGTCACCTGGCACGTTGAGCAGGATCGAGGACATGCGCCCGCCGTATTCGGCCCCGGTATAGATGCCGGCCAGCAGGATCAGCGCCGACTCGGCCGGCAGGCCCAGCGTATAGGCCAGCGGCATGAGAATCGCGATACCGTTGATCGGCCCGATGCCCGGCAGCGCGCCGAAAAATGTGCCCAGCGTGGCCCCGATCAGCGCCAGCGAGATATTCAGCGGCGTGAGCGCGACATCGAAGCCGTGAATCAGAAAATCGAACATAGTCGGCTCCGATGAATTAAGTGATCAGCCAGCTGCCTACCGGCAGCACGATGCCCAGCGCCCAGGCGAACAGCGCGTAGCTGGCCAGCGTGAGCGCTACGCCGGACACCACGGCCTTGACCCAGCTCGCGCCGAAGATTCGGGCCAGCACGATCATTGCGACCACGGTGCTGGCCAGATAACCCGCCCGGGTGAACAAGACCCCGTAGGCGATGAGCACGACGAGAACGCCCACCAGCTGGGCCCCAACGTGGCCACCGGGCAGCCCGGTGCCCGCCGCCGGGCGCACCATGAGCACGATCGACATGACCGAGAGTGCGGCGGACAGGATCAGCGGGAACGCCGTGGGGCCCAGCGGGTCATAGGCAAACGGCACGTGCATGGCCAGCGCCATACCGCCGAAACCCAGCGCCAGCAGCAGCAGGACGCCGGCGAAAATACGGTCGTTGATGGTCGAGGAATCACGCATCACTTCAGCCCCACCTGCTTGGCCAGCGTTTCGAACTCGCGGGCCTGGTTGACGACATAGGCATCGAAATCCGCGCCGAACCGGGCTTCGGGAAACAGCCCCTGCTTGGCGCGCATGGTCTTGAACTGGTCGGTGGCGACGAGTTCTTTCAGACGGGCGACCCAGGCGTCGTAATTTTCATCCGAGACGTTCGGGCCCATATAAAACCCGCGCCAGGTCGGCCATTCGATGTCGTAGCCCTGCTCTTTGGCCGTAGGAATATCCTTGTAGACCCCGCCGAGGCGCTCATCCGACAGGATGGCCAGCACGCGGATCTTGCCTGAGCCGATATGCCCGGCCATTTCCGAGGCATCGCCGGTGAAGACATCGATATGGTGGCCCAGCAGGCTGCCCATGGCCTCGCCGCCGCCCTCGTAGGACACGAATCGCAGATCGCGCGGGTCCACGCCGGCCGCGCGCTTGGCCACCAGCGCGATCTTCATCCAGTCCTGGCTGCCGATTGACCCGCCCGCGCCGGCCACGACGCTGCCCGGATCCTGCTTCAGCGCTGCCACCAGATCGGACAGGTTCTTGTACGGCGAGTCGGCGGCAACCACCAGTACGCCGTAGTCGGCCGCGAACGCGCCCAGCCAGCGCACGGCATCGGCGTCGTAAGAACCGAACTTGCCGAGCGCCAGGTTCACGGCCGCCCCCGTGCTGGCCGCCACCACCAGATCGCCGTCGTGATCGCGCGTGGCGTTGACGTGGTTGTAGGCCACAGCTCCGATGCCACCCGGCATATAGCTGACGATCATCGGCGTGGTCATCAGCCCGGTTTCGGTGAGACCGTTGGCCAACAAGCGACAGGTCAGGTCGTAGCCGCCGCCGGGTTTGGCCGGTGCGATACACTCCGGGTGATCGCCGGCCACCTGTTTCTGGCAACCGGCCAGGCTCACGGCGAGCCAAGCGGCCAGCGCCATACAGGCCAAAAAGCCAAACCGGCGCCGGGCAGTGGCGCTACGGCCGAGATAGTGCATCGGGTGTCTCCTCTTAGTCCGCCGGCATCTTTTGCGGCCGGCTGGCGTCGTCGTCGACGGCGCGCTTATCGTGAGTCCCATGCTAGAAAGGACAGCTGTCATGAACCTGTCAAAGCCGCGCCGAGCAGCCCCAACTTTAGTCGCATGCGCCTGCTGCTGATCGAGGACGATGCCCTGATCGCCGAGTCGGTGACGGCCTCGCTGACCGGCGCGGGCCATACCGTCGATGCGCTCACAAGCGCGGCCGAAGCACACGGCGCGCTCGCCCGAGAGCGTTTCAATCTCATACTGCTCGATCTAGGCCTGCCCGACGGCGACGGCCTGGACGTGCTGGCCGCTCTTCGAGACAGCGGCGACGCGACGCCGGTACTGATTCTCACCGCACGCGATAACGTCGATGATCGCGTGCGCGGGCTGGACCGCGGCGCCGACGACTATCTGGCCAAGCCTTTTTCCCTGGCCGAGCTCAAGGCGCGGGTACGTGCGCTCGGCCGGCGCAGCCAGCAGCGCACCGACGATCGCCTGGTGCTGGGCCCGCTGGTCTTCGACGCCGCCACGGCAACGCTCACGCTGCACGACGAGGTGCTGGATCTGCCGCGCCGCGAGCTGCGGCTGGCCGAAAACCTGTTGCGCCACGGCCAGCAGATCGTGGCGCGCGAAACGCTGGACGCCCAGCTGTTCGGCTTCGATGCCGTGGGCTCCAACGCATTGGAGGTCTATATCAGCCGTCTGCGCAAGCGCCTGGCGGGCTCGGGCCTGGCTATCCGCACGCTGCGCGGCCTGGGCTATCGGCTGGAAATTGAGCGCTCGTGATCCAGGTCACGCTGAGTCTGCGCGCGCGCCTGATGCTATGGCTGCTGGCCGGATCGACCGCGCTGGCCGCGATCCTGCTGATCGATGCGTATCTCTCGGCTAGAGGCGACGCCGAGCGGGCCTATGATGCCCAGCTCGTGGCAGCGGCGGCCACGCTGAGCGATGCGATCCGCTGGACCGGCGACAGGCCGGTCGTTACCGTGCCGGCGGCCACGCTACGCATTCTGTCGGGGGCCACGGACGAGCGGGTCTATTACGGCGTGTTCGATGCCTCCGGGCGCGCCCTGACTGCCAACCTGGACCTGCCGGTCAAGCCGGCCACGCGCCTGCCGGCCAGGCGCGATATCACCTATAACGGCATGCGCTGGCGTCTGTATGGCCAACGGGTGGACCTGGCCGGCTGGTCAGCGCATACGACGCTCTCGATCTGGGTGGGCCAGACCACCACCGGACGCCGCGCGCTGGCCGCGACACTCTTCGAGCCGGCGGTCGTTCGCTTCGTGATTCTCATCCTGGCGGCCGGCGGCCTTGGCCTGGTAGCCATCGCCAGCGCGCTGGCCCCGGTCCGCCGGCTGCGCGAGCGCCTGGCCCAGCGCGCCGCCGACGACTTCGCCCCGCTGGATGCGCGCGTGCCGGGTGAGATCGCCCCGCTGGCCTCGACGCTCGACGGCCTGTTTGCGCGTCAGCGCGCCGCGCGTGAAACGCTGCTGCGATTCACCGCCGATGCCAGCCATCAACTCAAGACACCGCTGGCCGGGCTAGCCAACGCCAGCGAGGCCGCGCTGGAATCCGACGACCCCGCGGCCTGGCGCGCCGCCCTGGTACGCATCCACGCCACCGCACAGCACTCGGGCCGCCTGGCCGGCCAGCTTCTGCAGATGGCGCGTCTGGGCCAGAACGAAGGCTTGATCGAGACAACCGTCGACATGGCAGCCTTGGCTGCCGACGTTACGCGTGAGTGTGTCAATAGCCAGGACACTGAAACGCATGATATCGGCTTCGTTCGAGCCACATCGGGCGTCGCCCCGGTGGCCGGCGCACGCTGGGCCTTGGCCGAAGCCTTAACCAACCTGATCGACAACGCGCGGGTGCATACCCCGCCGGGCACTGCGATCACGGTCACCGTAACGGCGCGCGACGACCGAATCGTTGTAGACGTCGACGACGACGGCCCGGGCCTCGACGCACAGACACCCGATGATCTAAAGGCCGCGTTTCATCGCGGCGCGAGTGCGAACGTGCCGGGGTCCGGCCTCGGCCTGGCCATCGTCGATTCGATCGCTATCGCCCACGCGGGCACTTTGTCGATTCAAAATCGCCCCGGCGGCGGCTGCCAAGCTCGCCTAGTTCTGCCGCGTGCGGCCGCTGTTTCGTGATGCACATGTCGTCTAAACGCTTGATTCGCGCGCTCATGGCTGCATTTCTCGCTCTGCCGTCGGTCGCCTTGGCAACCCCGCTGAGCATCGCCGCCGCGCTCGATCGACCGGCTATTGCGCCGGTGCTGGCAGCTTTCGAGGCCGCCCATCCAGAGATCGACGTGCACTACGCCGATCTGTCCACCCGCGCGGTCGAGCGGCGCACGCACGACGCGGCTCATCCACCCGATGTTGTCATCAGCTCGGCGATGCCGTCGCAGATGGCGGCAGCCAACGCGGGTTTCGCCGCGCGGCTGACGGACGGTGCGGCCCGGGCGTGGCCGGCGCGGTTCAAATGGCGCAACACCGTGTTCGGATTCACTTTCGAGCCGGTGGTACTGGCTTATCGCGCCGATCAGCTTCCTCCGGACATGGATCTGCACTCGCACGGCGCGCTGTTTCGTGCGCTCATCGCACATCGATCGCGTTTATGCGGCCGCGTGGCGATCTACGACCCGGCCCGCAGCGCGGTCGGCTATGCCCTTTACCGGGCGGATGCGGGCCACACGGCCCGCTTTTGGCAGCTGGTCAGCGCCCTGGGCAGCGTCGACGCCCAAGAGATGCCGACCACAAAGACCATGCTGGACGGCTTGTCTTCCGGGCGCTTCGTTCTGGCTTACAACCTAATCGGCTCTTATGCCCGGCAGTATGCAGCGACCCATCCCCACATCGAGCTCGTTGAAACCGACGACTACACGCTTGTACTCAGCCGCATGGTTTTTGTGCACCGCCGTGCGCCCCATCCGATCGCGGCCCGTCGCTTTGTGAACTATCTGCTGTCGCCGGCCGGTCAGCGCGTGCTGGCTAGGCAAACCGCGTTATCCACCCCGCTGCCGGACGTGCGCGACACGCCAGACGCGGCGCGGTTCATGCCGATCGCCCTAGACGCGGGCCTTCTGGCCCAGGCCGATGACAGTCAGCGCCAACGCGATCTGGCTCAGTGGGCCGAACGGTTCACGGCGAGCGATATAGCGTGTCGCTCAAGCCGCTCTGACCCGCCGCGATGAGCGGCCGGTCGTAAGCCCCAAGCGTTTTTGAACGGCGCGCATGCTTTCACGCGCGAAGGTGGCCGCCGGATCGAAAGGTGCGACCAACATCACCGCATCGCGGGCGTTCAAGTTGTCATTGAACCAGCGGCCAACGGCATCGTTGTCGCACGCCGGGCGCTTGGACCAGAGCCCGGCGGCCTCGCGGCTGTAGCAGTCGCGCATGATCAACGTGGCCGGGTCCAGCCGGGCGCCCTGAGCGTAGCGGTTCGCAGCTTCGGTGGCGATATCCACGATCGGCTGCGGGATCCGACGACCGTCGGGGTTGGGATAAAGCGGCTGACGGCCGACGTGCCCGGCCTGCCAGGCGCTATAGACCAGCGGGTTGCCGGTACGCACCACGGCATAGAGCGGGCGCGGCGCGGCTGCGCCCAGCGCCGGCAGAAACAGATGCCGGGCCGCCGCACTTGTGATGCCGGCACCTTGCCAGACCGGGTCCACGCCGGCCGAGCTGCCATAAAAGCAGCGTCGCCCCCCAACCTCGAAGGCGCCCGCAGCCGCCCAGCCGATCGGCTGACCGGCGTTGTCGAACACCAGTACAAAGCGCTTGAGCTTGTTTAGGCTCGTGTCCGAAAGCCATTCGAGCCAGAATCGTTGACTGGTGCGATCAAAGACACGCTGTGCCAGAGGCACCAGACAATTACGCAGCCACACGCGGGCGGCCGGCGTCATCTGTTCGGGCACATTGTCCCAAATCAGGGTCGGAAACCGAGACCGCAGCATTCGGCACCGCGCCTCGGCGACCAGGCGCGTCGGTAAACGATCGAACGGCGCAGCTCCCTGTCCGTTTCGGGTCGGCAAGGCGAACGATGTCAAACGATAAGCCATGTCGCAGCGGGCGTTTGATTGCAGCTTGCAAATATAACACTGGCCAATGACGCATTTGTGACAGCGAACACACCAAGTCTTTGATCTCGAGTCATTTTCGTCGCGCCACCGATCGGTCGGCCGCCACGGCAATCAACTTGCTCGAGCACGGCATCTTGTCTATTACGCACAAGACGCGATCATGCAGGCTGTGTGTTTTAAAACGGTTGTTGTGATGACTGACTACGCAAGCGATCTGAACCATGCGGCCCGCTACGGCGACGATATCGTCACCGCCGGCCAGCCGACCCAAGAGCAGCTGGCTGCCGCAGCCCGCGAAGGCGTACAGACCGTGATCAATCTGCGCCCGGACGGCGAGTTCAACGAATATGACGAGGCCCGCACGGTCGCCGAGGCCGGCATGCGCTATGTCGTGATCCCGGTCGCCGGGCCCGGCGACATCAACGAGACCAGTGCACGCCAGCTCGACGATGCACTGGCCGAGGGCACGCCGGCGCTGGTCCATTGCGCCAGCAGCAATCGCGTGGGCGCGCTGATGGCATATCGCGCACGCTATCTGCACGACACCGCGCCGGCGCAAGCTTTGCAGATCGGCCTCGATACCGGCCTGAATCCCAGCTCGCCGTTGCTCGATGCCATGCGCGACAAGCTGGGCGTGGAGCGCTGAGCGAGCCGCTGTCTTGTGGATGTCGTATCGCTAGGCCCGCTTCTAATGCCTTCCCGCGGGCTGATCGGCATTGCTGCGCTCTTGGTGGCCCTGGCGGTTGGAGCCGCTCTCGGGCACGGGCGGCGCGTGCGTATCGTCGATCGGCTCATGGCCATGGCACTGGTCGGCGGGTTGGCCGCGCGTCTGGTGTTCGTTGCAACTTACGCACCGCTGTATATCGACGCGCCGCTTGCGATCCTCGATATCCGCGATCGCGGTTTCAGTCCGTGGGGCGGCGTGGCCGGCCTGCTGCTCTACGCCGCGGTGGCCGGCTGGCGTGTTCGAGCGGCGCGCATACCGCTCGCCGGCGCGCTGGCCGCTGGCGCGCTCACCCTGATAATAGGTACCGCCGGCCTACAGGCGGTGACCCCGGCGCACCAGCCGATGCCCAGCACCGCACTGGCCCGAATCGACGACACGTCAACCACGCTGACCGAACTCAAGCGACAGGCGCCGGACAAACCGATGGTCGTCAATCTCTGGGCCAGCTGGTGTGGCCCCTGTCGGCGTGAAATGCCGATGCTGGCGCGCTATCAAGCCGAACACCAGGCAGTAACGGTCGTATTCGTGAACGAAGACGATGCCGTTAGCGCAATGCATCAATTTTTAAGGCAAACCGATCTGTCGCTGTCCAACGCGCTGATCGATGCTCGGCACGCATTGGCTGACGCACTGGCCATACCCGGTTATCCCACCACCCTGTTTTACGACGCCGATGGCCGGCTGGTGCGCCGGCATACGGGCCTGCTTTCACAGGCCACGCTTGCGCACGGCGTGAACCAGGCCGCCCGCTAGGGCCTGTTAACAGGCCCTAGAACGGAATATCGTCGTCCAGGTCGTCGTCGAAGCCGGGCTCGCTGGCCGGCTGCGGCTGTTGATAGCCGCCTTGACCACCGCCGCCTTGGCCGCCGCCATAGCCACCGCCCTGCTGACCGCCGCCGCTGCGCTGGCCTTGGCCGCCGCCGAACGGGGCGCTACCGCCGCCGCCCATGCCACCGCCCTGGCCGCCACGCGAGTCCAGCATCTGCATCTCGTTGGCCACGATTTCGGTCGTATAACGATCCTGGCCGTCCTGGCCCTGCCATTTGCGGGTCTGGATCCGGCCTTCCACGTAGACTTTGGAGCCTTTTTTCAGATACTCACCCGCCACTTCGGCCAGGCGGGCGAAGAACACGATCCGGTGCCACTCGGTGCGCTCTTGCATTTCACCCGAGGTCTTGTCGCGCCACGTATCGGAGGTGGCCACGTTGCAGTTGGTCACGGCCGTGCCGCCCGCGGTATAGCGCGTTTCCGGATCGGCGCCGAGATTACCGACGATGATGGCTTTGTTGATGCCTCGACTGGCCATGGAGGACTCCCTGGTCGATGAGCGGCCGCCGGATTACGCCGGCGCGGCCGTGGAACGAGAACGACCGAAGCGGTTGAGCGCATCCGGCTCGACCACGCGGCCGTCGAATTTGATGTAGGCGACTTCGTCGGCCGGCACCACGACGGCTTCGAAGACACCGTCGACGGCCTCGATCTCGGCCGCCAGGCGCTGGGCCTCATGATCGCCCATCGCGCCGACATTGACCATATGCGTGCGGGCAAAGCGCGGTTTGGGCATGCCCACGGCCACGACCAGCCACACCAGTCCGACCAACGCCGCAAAGCCGAACACGCCGCCGGTGCCGAACTGCCCGAAGGCCCAGCCACCCACGGTTCCGCCGATAAAAATGCCGAAGAACTGCGCGGAGGAATAGATGCCCATGGCGGTCCCCTTGCCATCGGCCGGGGCCACCTTGGAGATCAACGACGGCAGGCTGGCCTCCATGATGTTGAAGGCTGCAAAGAACAGCGTCAGCAGCACCAGAATCTCGACCAGGCTGTCGCGATAGAACGCCAGAATGCCCGGGGCGATACAGAGCACGGCCACCGAGGCCACGAACACCGGCTTCATCTGGCGCTTGGACTCGGCCAGGATGATCGCCGGCACCATCAGTGCGACCGACACCAGCAGCGTGGGCAGATAGACCATCCACTGCCAGTCCTGATGGATACCCAGCACCGAGCGCAGCATGGCCGGCAGCGCGATGAAGCTGGCCGTCAGGATCGCGTGCAGGGCAAAGATCGCGAAATCCAGTCGTAGCAGCTCGCGATCGGCCAGCACCCGGCCGAACAGCTCGGGTACCGCCTGCGTATCGCGATGCGAACGCGTATCGGCCGGCGTGGGGGTCACCCCGTAAAGCACCGCGATACCCACGAGCGCCAACACGGCCGTGAACCAGAAGATTCCCGGTACGCCGGCCCAGGCGTTGATCAACGGCCCGGCGACCAGCGCCAGGGCAAATGCTCCGCCGATCGTTAGCCCGATCGTGGCCATGGCCTTGGTGCGCGACTCTTCGCGCGTCAGGTCGGCGTTGAGCGCCAGGATCGTTGAGCCAACAGCCCCTGCGCCCTGAAGGATCCGCCCGAAGATGACCCCGTAAATCGTACTCGAAAGAGCCGCCACCACACTGCCGCCGGCAAAGATCAACAAGCCGATGGCAATCATGCGCTTGCGACCAATGCGATCCGAGGCGAAGCCGAAGGGAATCTGTAGCAGTGCCTGGGTCAGCCCGTAGGCCCCGAGCGCCAGGCCCACCGTCGTTGGCGTCGAGCCCGCCAGATGCTCGGCGTAGAACGTGAACACGGGGTAGATCATGAACAGACCCAGCATTCGCAGCGAGAAAATCCCCGCCAGTGACAAGGCCGCGCGCGATTCGGTGGGTGTCATGGGCCGCCCCTCGATGCTGATGAGTGCTGCAGGTTATCGCAGCCAGTGGGTCGGCCGAGGCGCTCGGCGGACCGGCGTCCGGCGACAGCCGGCGAGGTTAACACAGCCAAAGCCCGCACCCGTTCGTGGCCGGGCTTTATCCGACTGACTTGTCGCGGGCGCTATACTGTGATGTTTCGTCTCTGGGCGAGTTCATCGCATGGAAAGCCATATCCGCATTCGCGGTGCCCGCACGCACAACCTGGCTGGCGTTGACGTCGACCTGCCGCGCGACCAGCTCATCGTCATCACCGGCCTGTCCGGTTCCGGCAAGTCCTCTCTGGCCTTCGACACCATCTATGCCGAAGGCCAACGGCGCTACGTCGAGTCGCTGTCGGCCTATGCCCGGCAGTTTCTGTCGATGATGGAAAAACCGGACCTGGATTCCATCGAGGGGCTTTCGCCGGCGATTTCGATCGAGCAGAAGTCAACCTCGCACAATCCGCGCTCGACGGTGGGTACGGTCACCGAGATCCACGACTATCTGCGCCTGCTGTTTGCCCGTGCCGGCACGCCCTACTGCCCGCATCACGACGAGCCACTGGCCGCCCAGAGCGTCTCGGAGATGGTCGACCAGACGCTGACCAAGGAGGCCGAGTCGGCCTGGATGCTGGTGGCCCCGGTGATCCGCTCGCGCAAGGGCGAACACCGCGAGATCTTCGAGCAGATGCGCGGCGCCGGCTTTGTACGCATGCGCGTCGACGGGGCCATCGTCGAGCTGGACGACGGCGTGCCCGAGCTGGACCCCAAGAAGAAGCACGACCTGGAAGTGGTGGTCGATCGCTTCAAGATTCGCGACGGCATCCAGCAGCGCCTGGCGGAATCGTTTGAAACCGCGCTGCGCCTGTCCGAGGGCATCGCCTGGATCATGCCCTGGCGCGGCGACGGCGAGCCGGAGGTCTTTTCCTCGCAGTTTGCCTGCCCCGAATGCGGCTATTCCATCAACGACATGGAACCGCGGCTGTTTTCGTTCAACTCGCCGCACGGCGCCTGCCCCACCTGCGACGGCCTGGGCTCGCAGAGCGTGTTCGATGTCGACCGCGTGATCACCGACGACACCTTGAGCCTGGCCGGCGGCGCGGTACGCGGCTGGGATCGGCGCAACCCTTATTTCTTCGGCCTGATCGAATCGCTGGCCGAAACCTATGACTTCGACGTCGATCAGCCCTGGCACGAGCTGCCCGAGGCCGCCAAGAAGGTCATCCTGCACGGCTCGGGCGGCAAGAAGATCGAGTTCCGCTATACCAATGCCCGAGGCAATACACGCCGGCGCCGGCATGCCTTTGAAGGCGTTCTGGACAACATGCAGCGCCGCTACGCGGAGACGGACTCCATAGCCGTGCGCGAAGAGCTGGCCAAGTATCTGTCCGACAAGGCCTGCCCGGCGTGTGAAGGCGCACGACTGAACGTCGCCGCGCGCCACGTGCGGGTGGCCGACAAGACGCTGCCGGAAATCAACGCCGCCAGCATCGCCGGGGCCTATGACATCAGCCAGGCGCTAGATATCCCCGGCCACCGCGCCGAGATCGCCGAGCCGATTCTCAAGGAGATCAATCAGCGGCTGAAGTTCCTGCTGGACGTGGGCCTGAACTATCTGACGCTCTCGCGAAGTGCGGAGACACTATCCGGCGGCGAGGCGCAGCGGATTCGTCTGGCCAGCCAGATCGGCGCCGGGCTGGTGGGCGTAATGTATGTGCTGGACGAGCCCTCCATCGGGTTGCACCAGCGCGACAACCGTCGCCTGCTCAACACGCTCGAGCACCTGCGCGATATCGGCAACACCGTGATCGTGGTCGAGCACGACGAGGACGCTATCCGCGAGGCCGATTATCTGGTGGATATGGGCCCCGGCGCCGGTGATCACGGTGGTCGGCTGATCGCCCAGGGCACGGCCGAGGACGTGGCCGCCTGCCCTGAATCGCTGACCGGCCAATATCTATCGGGCGCTCAGAGCATCCCGATTCCGGCCGAGCGCATCGCCTACGACAAGACGCGCCAGATTCGTATCAAGGGCGCCCGCGGCAACAACCTGAAGAACGTCTCGACCGCGTTCTCCATGGGCCAGCTGACCTGTGTCACCGGCGTCTCCGGCTCGGGCAAGTCCACGCTGATCAACGAAACGCTGTTTCCGGCGGCCGCCCGCCAGGTCAACCGCGCCGTGGCCCGCGCCGCGCCGGTCTCGGCCATCGAAGGCCTGGAGCATCTGGACAAGGTCATTGATATCAACCAGGCGCCCATCGGGCGCACGCCGCGCTCCAACCCGGCCACCTACACCGGCCTGTTCGGCACCATTCGCGATCTGTTCGCCAATACGCCCGAAGCCCGGGCCCGCGGCTACAAGCCGGGGCGGTTCTCGTTCAACGTCAAGGGCGGGCGCTGCGAGACCTGTCAGGGCGACGGCGTGATCAAGGTCGAGATGCACTTCCTGCCGGACGTGTATGTCACCTGCGAAACCTGCCATGGCGCGCGCTATAACCGCGAAACGCTGGAGGTCCACTACAAGGGCAAGACCATTGCCGAGATTCTGGACATGCGCGTCGAGGCCGCGGCCGAGTTCTTCGAGCCCGTACCGAGCTTGAAGCGCAAGCTGGACACGCTCATCGATGTAGGCCTGTCCTATGTCAAGCTGGGCCAGAACGCGACCACGCTGTCCGGCGGCGAAGCCCAGCGCATCAAGCTCGCCCGCGAGCTGTCCAAGCGCGATACCGGCCGTACGCTCTATCTGCTGGACGAGCCCACCACTGGCCTGCACTTCCACGACATCAAGCAGCTGTTGAACGTGCTGCTGCGCCTGCGCCAGGCCGGCAATGCGGTGGTGGTCATCGAGCACAATCTGGACGTGATCAAGACCGCCGACTGGATCATCGATATCGGCCCAGAGGGCGGCGCCGGCGGCGGCGAGATCATCGCCACCGGCACGCCGGAAGACATCGCCGAAGTCGAGGCCTCCCACACCGGGCGCTTCCTCAAATCCATGCTCGGTACCAGCCGCCCCGGCACCGGCCACAACACCGCCGGCGACAAGAAAGATCTGGCGCTGCCGCCGAAGAAGGAGAAGAAGGAGAAAAAGCCACAGCCCAAGGGCATGACCGCCAAGCGCTGAAGCACAGCGGCTGACTACGCTGTTGTCGATCCGGCGCGCCGAGTGATGCGCTCGGCGCGCCAGCGGGGCTTACACCGATGGGGCATACCAGATCAACGTGGCCATGCGCCCGGTCTGGCCGCGGTCACCCCGATGTGAGTAGAAACCGGCATCGGTCACGGTGCAGTGGCCGCCGCCGCTGACCTGACTGATACCGGCTCTTTGCAGCCGGGCCCGCGCCAGGGCATAGATATCCGCCAGGAATTTGCCGGGTCGACGGGCTTCGCGAAACGCGGCGTGATCGTCGCTGTGGGCATCCACGAACGCGGCGCGCACCTCGGCACCCACCTCGAATCGTCGCGGGCCGATGGCCGGGCCCAGCCAGGCCATGATCTCGCCTGGGGAGCAGTCCATGGCTGCCACTGTGGCCTCGAGCACGCCGGCGGCCAGGCCGCGCCAGCCGGCATGGGCGGCTGCGCGCACCTGCCCGTCGCGGCTGGTCAGCACGACCGGCAGGCAGTCGGCGGTCAATATGGCCAGCACACAGGCCGGATCGCGCGTGACCGCGGCGTCGGCTTCGACGGGCCAGACGGTGCTTGCATCGAGCCTAGCGACGGTCGTGCCATGAACCTGATTGAGCCAGATCGGCGCGGCGGGCAGCGCCAGCGTTTGCTGCAGACGCCCGCGGTTAAGCGCTACCGATTCGGAGGCATCGCCGACATGATCGCCCAGATTCAAGGCATCAAAAGGTGATTTGCTCACCCCGCCCGTGCGGCGCGTCGTGCCCGCGCGAATACCGGCCGGTGCCGGCCAGTCGGCCCAGATGAAATCGCTGGCCGGATTCATGTCCGGTGCTCGCGCGCATCAGCGGCCAGAGCCGCCAGCAACGTTTCGAAATCCGCCGGGCGCGGCGCGCTCCACTGCATGGCCTCGCCGGTGTCGGGATGGGCCAGGCCCAGAGTCGCCGCGTGCAGGGCCTGGCGCTTGAACCCGCGCAAGGCGTCGGCGAACGCCGGGCTGGCGTCCTTGGGCAACGCCAGGCGCCGACCATAGACCGGATCGCCCAGCAGCGGAAAACGCACGTGGGCCATATGCACGCGGATCTGGTGCGTGCGCCCGGTCTCCAGCTGACAGCGGATATGCGTGTGCGAGCGGTACTTGTCGATCACCCGATAGTGGGTCACGGCCTCGCGCCCCTCCTCACGGATGGCCATCTTCTTGCGATCGACCGGGTGGCGATCGATTGGCGCATCGACGTGACCACCGGCCGTCATCACACCGACCGATACGGCTTCGTATTCGCGCTTGATCGTGCGCTCGGCCAGATCCGCCACAAGTTGTTTGTGCGCGGCAAAGGTCTTGGCCACCACCAGAATGCCGGAGGTGTCCTTGTCCAGCCGGTGCACGATGCCAGCGCGCGGGAGTGCGGCCAGCGAGTCGTCGTAGGCGACAAGCGCGTTTTGCAGCGTGCCGCTGGCGTTGCCGGCGCCGGGGTGCATCACGAGCCCGGCCGGCTTGTCCAGCACCAGGATCGCTGCGTCCTCGTGGATGATATTCAGCTGGATGCGCTCGGGCGCGACCGATTCATCGTGCGGTGTCTCGGGCACCACCAATCGAACACGCTCGCCGCCGGCCACCACGGTCTTGGGCGCGGGGCTGATGCCGTCGACGGTCAGCGCGCCCTCTTCGAGCCACTGCTTTAAGCGCGAGCGCGAGTAATCCGGCAGCGCTTCTGCCAGGGCCTTGTCCAGGCGTTTGCCTGCCGCGCTCTCGTCGATCGAGAACTCGTGAACGGTCGCTGGCTGCGGCGCAGTCATCGCGCGTGTCCGGCGTTTGCGACCCCAAGTCGCGTGGACGTATGACTCGCAAGAATCATCATAGGTATACTTTCGCTTTGTTTTCGTTTGGATACGCGCCTGTACGCGCTCGGGGCTTCAATGCGACACATCGTTCTCGCGCTCGGCATGTCCGGGGCACTGATACTGACTGGCTGTGCTTCGGACAAGAGCATCGAAGACACGGGCTACAGCAAGGTACCGCTCAAGAACCGCCAGGGCGAAAAGCTGAAATCCGCGGATGCCGCCCGCCTGTACGATTCTGCGCGCGACTTTCTGGTGCACAACCAGCCCGAACAGGCGCTGCCATTGTACTCCGAGGTCACCGCACGTTTCCCGTTCACGCCTTACGCGCTGCAGTCCGAGCTCGAGTCGGTGACGGCGCACTACGAAGCCGGGGATTTCGACCAGGCCACGGATGCAGCCGATCGCTTCATCAAACAACACCCGCGTAATGCGCATATCGACTATGTGTACTACATGCGCGGCGTATCCAACTACGCCCAGAACCAGCAGAGCCTGATCAGCGCCAACCCGGATCGGCGCAACGT
>DCKU01000091.1:955-15717 GCA_002320455.1 Salinisphaera sp. UBA1666 | reverse complement strand
GACAGCGTCTATGCCAAGGACGCCCAGCTGCACATGATCGATATCCGCAACCGCGTTGCGCGCTTCGATCTGGATATCGCCGAGTATTACCTCATGCGTCATGCCTATGTGGCTTCGTCCCGCCGTGCCGAACAGGTGGTCGAGGACTATCAGGGTTCGAGTGCCGTGCCGCGCGCGCTGGAGATCATGGAGATCTCCTACGCCAAGCTGAACCAGCCCGATCTGGCCGAGGACAGCCGCGCTATCCTGCAGGCCTCGTACCCCAACTATCTGTTGCATCGCGATGAGTTCTATCGCCAGCAGGCCGGCGACTCGCCGGATTATGAGCTGCCCGCCATGGACGGCACCCCGTCAAGCGGTGCGCCCATCGACGGCGACAACGACACCCCGACCGGCGACGCAGACACCGACAACGCCGGTTAGACACGCTCGCGCTGTGCGCTGCATCAAAAAAGCCGAGGCTATGGCCTCGGCTTTTTTGTGGCCGCTCTCTCAAGCGCTACAGATCGCCGTATACCGCGGTGATCGGATAACGCCGGTCGCGGCCAAAGGCGCGATGGGTGATCTTCGGCCCCGGGGCGGCCTGTCGGCGCTTGTATTCATTGCGTCGGATAAGGGCAACCGCCTGGCGCACATCGTCTTCGCCGTAGCCACGGGCCACGATCTCGTCGATGGCAGCGCCCTCTTCGACCCAGGCCTCGATGATCGGGTCGAGCACGTCGTATTCCGGCAGGGTGTCGGTATCGGCCTGGTCATCGCGCAATTCGGCCGACGGCGGGCGCGTGATCACACGTTCCGGAATCACGGCGCTGCGCGTGTTGCGGAACTTGGCCAGACGAAAGACCCAGGTCTTGTAGACATCCTTGAGCGGGGCAAAACCGCCGCACATATCGCCGTAGAGCGTGGCATAACCCACCGCCATCTCGGACTTGTTGCCGGTGGCCAACACCACGTGGCCGAATTTGTTGGACAGCGACATCAGCAGCGCTCCGCGGATACGCGACTGCAGGTTTTCCTCGGCCGTGTCCGGGGCCCGGTCACCAAACAGCGGGCCCAGCGTACCCAGCATGCTGGTGAACGCATTCTCGATGGGCACCTCGTCGTAGCGCACGCCCATGCGCTGGGCCTGGTCGGCGGCGTCGGTGTTGCTGATGTCAGCGGTATAGCGCGACGGCAGCGACACCGCCCAGACCCGATCCCCGCCCAGCGCGTCGGCCGCCACGGCCAGCGCCAGCGCCGAGTCGATACCGCCCGACAGGCCGATCAAGGCCCCGGGAAAGCCGTTGCGATCGACATAGTCGCGCGTGGCCCGTACGAGTGCATCGTAGATCAGCGCCTCGGCGGTCGGCCGCTCAGCGAGCGTACCGTGGACGCGCTTACCGGCAACCGTGAGCGTGAACACGCCGGCCTCGAACGCCGGCGCACGGGCGCCGATGTCACCGCCGGCACCTACCGCGAACGACTGGCCGTCAAAGACCAATTCATCCTGGCCGCCCACGCCGTTGATATAGCAGATCGCCATGGCGTTATCGGCGGCGCGCTGGGCCAGCAAGCGCTCGCGCTCGGCCTGCTTGTCGGCGTGAAACGGCGACGCGTTGAGATTGACCAGCACCTCGGCGCCGGCGGCCCGGGCCTGGGCCGCAGGCCCGGCTTCCCAGATGTCTTCGCAGATAGTCACGCCCACAGGGCAGCCGTTGTGCATGAACACACAGGGCTGGCTGCCGGGGGCATAGTGGCGACGCTCATCGAATACGCCGTAGTTGGGCAGGCACTGCTTGCGATAGTGGCCCAGCGTCTGGCCGTCGCGCAGTACTAGCGCCGCGTTGTAGATCGTGTCACCCGCGTATTCGGGGTAGCCAATGACGGCGGTGATCCCGGTGATCGCCTCGCGCAGCTCGGCTAGTGCTGCCTCGATCACCTCGGGCAGCCCGCGGCGCAGCAGCAGATCATCCGGCGGGTAGCCAATAAGCACAAGCTCGGGCATCACCACGATATCGGCGTGATCGCGATCGCGCGCGGTATGGGCCGCGTCGATGATTTGTCGGGTATTACCCGCGATATCTCCGACCCAGACGTTGAGCTGGGCCATGGCGATACGCAGCGTGGACTCGGACATGACTAAGGCCTTGGCAGGCATTCAACACGCGCCCAGTATAAAGCCGGGCGCGCAGCGGTGGGCAGCGACGGCCGACCGGGCCGGCAAAGGCGCATAAAAAAGCCGGGTCGAGTTCGACCCGGCGCAGCCTTGCGGCTAGAAGAGAGTCTGCGTCTATTCCAGACCGACGGCCTCACCGCCCTGGGATTTCTCCAGGTCGTCGTCGATATCCATCACCCGGTCGCGATAGAACAGGTGCAGGCTCGGGGCCAGTGCCGCCGGCAGCTTGCCATCGTTGATCTTGCGAAACAGCGCATGCGGGATGACCGGAATACCCGGCTTGTGGATGCCGTACATCGTTGTGCCGCACTTGGGGCAGCCGTAGCGGGTCATCTCTTTGTCGTCCATCTTGTGAACGAACATGGACGACTCATCGGGCAGATCCACGCTCTCATGCGCCCAGCCGGTGGCCGAGAGCATATCGGCGTTATACAGCTCGCGGCAGCTACCACAGTGACAATACAACGACAGCTTCGGCTCGCCCTTGGCCGTCATCTTCAGATGGCCGCAGTCACAGCTTAGTTCGTATGTCTCGCTCATTGGTTTGAACGGGTTTAAGTGTTGCCCTCATAACAGCACGTCGGGCCGATGTAATCCTATAACTCTTGTTAGAGCATCGAGGCTTCGCTCGTTCAGACGATCCGCAGATTACGCAGATTGGGCGTGCGGCTGGCGAGTCGTTGCAGCTCTCCGGCACCGTCCGGCTGAGCGTCATTGCGGGTTACCAAACCTTGAAACGACGCCGAACGACATGGCGCCCGATGGCCGTCACAACTCAAAAGCCGTCCGCCAAAATCTGCGTAATCGGCTAAATCTGCAGATACCCCGGAGAACAGAGCCAAAAAAACCGGCGCCCCCAAAGGACGCCGGTTCGATAGCCGATCGTGCGAGACGCCTAGCCCAACACTTCTTCCATCTTGGTGCCGATCTCGGCGGTCGAGCGTACCGTGGCCACGCCCGCCGCTTCTAGCGCCGCGAACTTGTCATCGGCCGTGCCCTTGCCGCCGGAGATGATGGCACCGGCATGGCCCATGCGCTTGCCCGGAGGCGCGGTGACGCCCGCGATGTAGGCGACGACCGGCTTTTTCATGTTGTGTTTGATGTACTCGGCGGCCTCTTCCTCGGCGGTGCCGCCGATTTCGCCGACCATGACCACGCCTTCGGTCTGCGGGTCGTTTTCGAACATTTCCAGCACGTCGGTGAAGTCCAGCCCGTGGATCGGATCGCCGCCGATGCCCACACAGGTGGACTGGCCCAGACCGTTGTGGGTGGTCTGGAAGACGGCTTCATAAGTCAGCGTGCCCGAGCGGGAGACGATGCCGATCTTGCCCTTCTGATGGATATGCGCCGGCATGATGCCGATCTTGCACTCGCCCGGCGTGATCACGCCCGGGCAGTTCGGGCCGATCAGCACGGAGTCTGAGGCGTCCAGCACCGAACGCACCTTGAGCATGTCCATGACCGGAATATGCTCGGTGATGCAGATGATGGTCTTGATGCCGGCGGCCTCGGCTTCGAGGATCGCGTCAGCCGCGAACGGGGCCGGCACGTAGATCATCGTGGCATTGGCGCCTGTTTCTTTTACGGCATCGGCGCAGGTATTGAATACCGGGCGCTCCAGATGGGTCTCGCCCCCGCGGCCCGGCGTGACACCACCGACGATGTTGGTGCCGTAGGCGATGCACTGTTCGGAGTGGAAGGTGCCCTGGCTGCCGGTAAAGCCCTGGACGATGAGTTTGGTGTCATTATTGACGAGAATGCTCATGATCGATCCTGATTCTTGAAATCTATGGCGGTTCAGCAGCCGTTGTTACTTGGCGGCCTCGGCAACGACCTTCTTGGCCGCGTCGGTCAGGTCCTGCGCGGCGATGAGGTCGTAGTCGCACTCATCCAGCAGCTTGCGGCCTTCCTCGGCGTTGGTGCCTTCCAGGCGCACAACCACGGGCACGTTGATGCCCACATCCTTGGCGGCGGTGATGATGCCCTCGGCAATCAGGTCACAACGCACGATGCCGCCGAAGATGTTGACCAGAATAGCCTTGACGCCCTCACCGGCGGTGATCAGCTTGAAGGCCTCGGTCACGCGCTCGGTGGTGGCGCCGCCGCCCACGTCCAGGAAGTTGGCCGGCTCGCCGCCGTGCAGCTTGACCAGGTCCATGGTGCCCATGGCCAGGCCGGCGCCGTTGACCATGCAGCCGATGTTGCCGTCGAGCTGGATATAGTTCAGGTCAAACTCGGCGGCCTTGGCCTCGCGCTCGTTTTCCTGCGTGATATCGCGCATCTCGGCGAATTCAGCGTGACGGAACAGCGCGTTGTCGTCGAAGTTGAGCTTGCCGTCCAGGGCGATCAGGCCGCCGTCGGCGGTTGTGACCAGCGGGTTGATCTCCACCAGCGAGGCGTCGCACTCGGTGAACATTTCATACAGGCCTTTCATCACCTTGACGAATTGGCCGACCTGTTTCTTGTCCCGGCCCAGGAAAAAACCTACTTCACGTGCCTGATAGGCCTGGAAACCGGCCGCCGGGTGCATGGCGATCTGCATGATCTTCTCGGGCGTGGCCTCGGCCACTTCCTCGATGTCCATGCCGCCTTCGGGCGAAGCGATAAACGTCACGCGGCGCGTGGCGCGATCCACCAGCACCGACAGATACAACTCGTTCTGGATATCGGCCGGCTTTTCCACGTAGACACAGTTGATGGGCAGCGCCACGCCGCCCGACTGCTTGGTTTCCAGCGTGGCGCCGATCATTTCACCGGCGACCTTTTTCACCTCGTCCACGGAATCGCAGATCTTCACGCCGCCGGCCTTACCGCGCCCGCCGGCGTGCACCTGGGCCTTGACCACCCAACGCTCGCCGCCCAGCTCGTTGGCCACGGCCATCGCTGCGTCCGCCGAGTGGGCGACACGGCCCACGCCCGCCGGCACGCCATAGCGCGCGAATATTTCCTTGGCCTGATATTCGTGAACGTTCATCTCATCGCCTCACTTAAGGATCGAAACCGACTTATAAATCGGGGCGCATTGTCGCGTCTTGAGCCGATGACCACAACTTGCCCGCGCTTGACAAGCGGATTCGTCGGGGCAAGGCACAACACGTATGCTCTGGCAGGTACAAAGCAAGGGGGAAGCGCCCATGGCGCGATTGATCATCCTGGGGCTCGTCGTCGCGGCGGTGGCGTTCGTCGTGCGCCGCCTGGCACAGCGAGCGGCCCGGCGGCGTGACACGGCCGCCCAAGAGGAAAAACGCTTCACGCCGACCGTGCGCTGCACGCGCTGTGGGGCGTATCTCGATCGCTCGCGCGCGCTTTCCCATGCCGACGGGCATACGTGCCCGGAGCATGCGCCGGAATAGCTCGGATGTTGCGCCATGAGTGATACGACACACGCCCGGCATACCTTCTACTGGACAGGCACGGACGAGGCCGGGCGACGCGTCACCGGGCGCAGCGAAGGCCCGAACGAAGCCATGATCCGGGCCACACTGCGCCGCCAGAACATCCGCCCGATCCATGTACGAAAGAAGACCGCGCTGTTCGGGCTGGGCCGCGGCAAGCGTCGACGCCGGATTTCGGCCGGCGATATCGCTGCCTTCTCGCGTCAACTCGCCACCCTGCTGGCCGCGGGCGTGCCGCTCGTGCAGTCGCTGGATATCGTGGCACGCGGGGCAAGCAATAAAGCGCTTGCCGAACTAGCAGCGCGTATCGGCGAAGACGTGTCCGACGGTCTGGCCCTGGCCGAGGCGCTGTCGCGTCATCCGGCGCATTTCGATGATCTGTATATCGCATTGGTCGATGCCGGCGAGCGCTCCGGCGCACTCGAGACGCTGCTCGACAAAATCGCGGCGTACAAGGAAAAAACCGAACAGATCAAATCCAAGGTCCGCAAGGCCCTGTTCTATCCGACGGCGGTGATCATCGTGGCCGTCATCGTGGTAGGGATCCTGCTGTATTTCGTAGTGCCGCAGTTCCAGTCGCTGTTCGCCGGCTTCGGAGCCGATCTGCCGGCCTTCACCCTGCTGGTGATCGCGGCGTCACGCTTCATGCAGCATTGGTGGTGGGCCATCATCGGCGCGATTGGTGCGAGTGTGTTCGCGTTCATTGCGGCCCATAAACGTTCTCGCGGCATGCGCCGGGCGACCGATCGTCTGGTCATGCGCCTACCGGTCATCGGCTCGATCGTCTACAAGGCCGCGGTCGCGCGCTTTGCGCGCACGCTGTCCACGATGTTTGCCGCCGGCGTGCCGCTGGTCGATGCGCTGGACTCGGTGGCCCGCGCGGCCGGCAATATCGTGTTCGAGGACACGATCTTTCAGATTCGCAACCAGGTCGCCACCGGCCAGTCGCTGGCGCTGGCTACGGAAAACACGGGGCGTTTCCCCAGCATGGCCCAGCAGATGATCGCCATCGGCGAGGAAGCCGGCGCCCTGGATGCCATGTGTGCCCGTGTCGCGGATTTCTACGAGGGCGCAGTCGATGATCAGGTCGATCAGCTGTCCTCGCTGCTCGAGCCGTTCATCATGGCGGTCATCGGCGTGCTGGTCGGTGGCATCGTGGTGGCCATGTATCTGCCGATCTTCAAACTGGGCTCGGTGGTCTGATGGCGGCCTGGTTCAGCGCTCTACCGCCGTGGTTCGTGGTGCTGGCCTTGGGGCTGATCGCTCTGGCGCTGGGCAGTTTCATCAACGTGGTCATCGTGCGCCTGCCGCGCATGATGGAAGCACGGTGGGCAGCAGAGCTCGCTGATGCCACCGGCGATCTTCACGCCGCGCCTGTCGACGCCGGCCTGTCGCTAGCGTTTCCGGGCTCGCACTGTCCGCACTGCCGCACGCCGATTCGCTATCGACACAACCTGCCACTCATCGGCTATCTGCTGCTTGGCGGGCGGTGCGCGTCCTGTCGCGCGCGGATCTCGCCGCTGTATCCGCTCGTCGAGCTCACCAGCTTGGCGGTGGCCTGCGTCGCACTGGCCCGCTTCGGTTTCACCCCGGCCGCGCTGGCGGCTTATGTGTTGAGCGCCTATCTGCTCGTGCTGGCTGTCATCGATGCCCGCACACAGCTTCTGCCCGACGTGCTGACCCTGTCGCTGCTCTGGCTGGGGTTGCTGGCCAGCGTGGCCGGGGGGCCTGGCCATACGCTGACCGGAGTCACGCCGCGTGATGCCATTCTGGGGGCGGCAGCCGGCTACGGCATCCTCTGGGCGGTCTTCCAGGGTTTTGCGGCGCTGACCGGCAAGCACGGCATGGGCTACGGCGATTTCAAGCTGCTCGCCGCCCTCGGCGCCTGGCTGGGCTGGCAGGCCCTGCCTATGGTGGTGATTATCGCCTCGACCGGCGGCGCGCTGGTCGGCGGCGCGCTACTGGCCACCGGGCGCATGCAGCGCGACACGCCCATGCCGTTCGGGCCGTGGCTGGCCGTCGCCGGCTGGCTGGTCCTCATCGCAGGGGATACAATCGGCGCCGTTTACTTGCGCGCTACCGGATGGGCGCCGTGAAGCTCGCCGGTCCTAGACCACGTCTTCTGCCCTGCCGCCTGACACGCCGGGGCGCGCACACCGCTTCAAGTTCACTCGCCTGCAAAGCATGCCAATGACACATCGTCTGACGATCGGGCTGACTGGCGGCATCGCCAGCGGCAAATCCGTGGTCGCCCAGTCCTTCGAACGCCTGGGCGTGACTCTGGTCGACGCCGACCTCGTTTCCCGTGAGATCGTGGAACCCGGCCAGCCCGCGCTCGATGAGATCGTCGAACGGTTTGGCGCTGATATCCTGGACGCCACCGGCGCGCTCAAGCGTCGCGAGCTGCGTCGCATCATTTTCGACGACGACGCTGCGCGCCGCGATCTGGAAGCGATCACCCATCCACGTATCCACGCCGGGGTGGCCGCGCAGCGCGACAAGGCAGAATCCGAATACTGCATTCTGGTGGTCCCGCTTTTGAGCCGCTCCCGGATGATCGACCTGGTCGACCGCGTGCTGGTGATCGATGCGCCGGAATCCGTGCAGCTGGAGCGCTTGATGGGCCGTGACGACATCGACGAGGCGCTGGCGCGCAAGATGATCGCGGCCCAGGAAGACCGGGAAGAGCGTCTGGCCATTGCCCACGACGTGTTGATCAATACCGGCCCGAGAAGCGATATCGCTGACCTGGCGGCCGCCTTTCACGCCGGCTATCAGCGTCTGGCGCGGGGTGAGATCGCCGACCTGCCGCCGCTGCACCTGCCGGGCTGACGGTCTTACGCTTCGCGTGCCAGACTCAGGTCTCGGGGTGCGGGGATCTTCGAGACAGACCACTTATGGCCGAAGACGATCTGTGTTGCTACGAACAGCCGCTCAACGAACGCGTGCGGACGTTCCTGCGGGTCGAACATCTGTTGAACCGGCTGGCGCATCATCGCGGCGAGACCGGGTACTGGGGCCGTCGCGCGACGCTCGAAGCCGTTCTGGACCTGCTCAACATGATGTCGCGCCACGATATCCGCGGCGAAGCCAGTAAGGCGCTGGTTCAGCGCCGCGGCGTTCTGGCTGCGCTGGCCGAGCGTGAGGACATCGACGCCAACGCACTTCAGCGCGTGCTGGACGAAATCGATGCCCGGGCCGCCGAGCTGTCGCGTATCGCCCCGCAGTTCGCGGCCTATTGCCTGCGCGACGACGAGCTGCTCAAGAGTGTGAACAACCGCACCGCTATCGCTGGCGGGACCTGTAGTTTCGACGTGCCGGGATATCGTCACTGGCTGCGTCAGCATGATGCCGTGATCGAGGCTGATATCGAGCGCTGGACCGCGCCGATCGTGACCATCGGCCATAGCGTCGCGCTGATTTTACGCCTGCTACGCGAGGCGGCCACGCCGGTCGCCCATACCGCCAAAAGCGGCGTGTTTCTCCACCAGACCGCGGCCGGTACCCAGCTGATCCGCGTGTTCGTGGCCGAAACCGATATCTTTCCAGAAATCAGCGGCGGCCGACATCGCGCGACCGTGCGCTTCATGCAATTCGACCACGGCCGCAGCCGCCAGGCCACACGCGACGTGGCCTTTCACATGGCCTGCAGTCGTTTGTAGGCTGAGCGAGCGCTGAATAACCTAGCGGCCTCGCGTCGCGACGCACGGCAACGGATTTCTGTAATGCCCAAAACTTTGGACTGCCCGCAGTGCGGCGAAGCCGCCGACATGAGCCGCGATAACGCGTATCGGCCGTTCTGCTCGAAGCGCTGCAAGCTCATTGATCTGGGCGACTGGCTGGATGAATCCAATCGGATTCCTGACCCCGAGGGCAGCGCGCCCAGCACGCCCTGGCCCGGCGGCGACGACACCGCGCATTAGTCAGACAGCGCTTCAATCGGCTACCCGCCGAGGCGCGCCCGTCCAAGACAAGACGATTCGCAGATTTCACAGATGACGCAGATTGTTTGAGCGATGCGGACGAGAAGGCGTCGTCGTGTCTCACGAGATCTATCAAACCAAAGAATCTTTGATTTTCAATCTGCGTAATCGGCGTAATCTGCGGATGACCGGTTGTATTAGGCGAGCCATCGCGCAGAAGCGATGTCGCGCGCCTAGCTGCCCGGCCAGAAGCCCCGAATACCGGCCACACCCTGGGCGTAGTGGTCGCGGGCGGTCGCCAGATCGTCCGGACGCATGCCGCCCAGGGCATAGACCGGGAGGGCGGCCTCACCGCGGGCCTCTTCGAACCCCGGCCAGCCCATCGGTGCGGTTTCGGGGTGGGTTTCGGTGGCGGCCACCGGCGACAGCGTGGCGAAGTCGGCGCCGATGTCGGCTGCATGCGCCAGTTCGTCAGCATCGTGGGTGGACACACCAAACCAATAGCCCTGCCCAATGGGCCGCTTGTCCATGCGCGCCGCACGGCGCGTCGAGCAGTGCAAACCGGCCGCGCCCAAACGCTCGACCAGAGACACACTGCGATCGAGTAGCACGCGCGCGCGTTGGCGCCGGGCGTGCTCGATGACGCGCTTGGCCAGCTCAGCGTAATCGTCGTCGTCGAGCTGCGGCTGGCGCAGGCGTAGAAACGCTTTCGCGCTCTCGCCGGCGTGGGTTCGTAGCGCGCGGTCCAGGGCCTCGAACCAGCTCTGGCGAGCGTTACGCCCACGGCCGATCGGCGGCGTGACGATATACAACGGCGGCAGGTTGAGCGCGGCCAGTATCACGTTGGTGGCCGGCAGCAGCTCGACCTCGTCCAAGGTGTTTTGTGCACGCCATTGGACTTCCTGGCCTTCCTGGCCGGCCGGCGCGCCCGTCCAGTTGTCGATACGCGCGACGTGCAGGCGCACGGGGCGGGGCCCTCGGTCATGGGTGAACCGGATCAGACTGCGGCTGGTTAGATCGGTCACGCCGATCTCTTCGGCCAGCTCGCGCGACAGACAGGCTGCCACCGTTTCCCCGGGCTCACGCTTGCCACCGGGAAACTCCCAGTAGCCGGCACCGGGCGTATCGGCTCGACGCCGCGCGATCAGCAGTCGGTCTTGTGCGTCGACCAGTACGCCGACGGCGATATCCAGAACGTCTTCGGCCATTAGCTACGATATTCGGCGTTGATCTTGACGTAGTCGTAAGACAGGTCAGAGGTAAAGATATGGGTCTCGGCCGAGCCGCGGCCGAGATCGATGCCTACGGTGAACTCGGGCCGGGCCATTACCGCCGCGGCCTCGGCCTCGTCGTAATCCGGCCGCGGCTGGCCGCCGGCCACGATCGCGACATCACCGATAGCAATATCCACGCCGTCGATGGCCAGATGATCGATGGGCGCGCGCCCCACGGCGGCCAGAATCCGGCCCCAGTTGGGATCGCCGGCAAAGGCCGCGGTCTTGAACAGCGGCGACTGGGCCACCGTATAGCCCACGGCCCGCGCCTCGTCGATATCCTTGGCCCCGCGGACGTGGATATCCATGAAGCGCGTGGCCCCTTCGGCATCGCGCACGATGGCACAGGCCAGCTCTTGCATGAGCTCGGTGAGTAAGGCCACGAACGCCGGCCAGCCCGTATCCGTTGAGTCCAGGACAACGCCTTGACCGGTTGCCGACAGCGTCGCGGCATCGTTGGTCGAGGTGTCGCCGTCGACGGTGATGCTGTTGAACGAGGCCTGGTTGGCCGCGACCAGCGCATCGTGTAAATCAGGCTCGGGGATCGCCGCATCGGTAGCCATGAAGGCCAGCATGGTCGCCATGTTCGGGCAGATCATCCCCGACCCCTTGGCGATGCCGGTGATGACACAGCGACGCCCGTCGCCGAGATCCACCTCGCGCGAGGCGCCTTTTTCAACCGTGTCGGTAGTCATGATGGCCCGCGCGGCGGCCTGCCAGCCGGCATCCCGCGTATCGGCGCACAGATGCGATAGCGCCGGGGCCATACGCGTCATGGGCAGGCGCTGACCGATGACCCCGGTCGAAAACGGCAACACCTCGGCCGGTTCCAGCCCGCAGTCGCCGGCAATCTGCTCGCACAGGGTCATGGCATCGCGCTCGCCGGCCATGCCGGTGCCCGCGTTGGCGTTGCCGCTGTTGATCACCAGCACGCGCGGCGCCCCGCCGGCCAGATGGCGCTTGGCGATCGTCACCGGCGCCGCAGCAAAGGCGTTGGTCGTGAATACCCCGGCCGTGCTTGTGCCGGGCGCCAGCCAGGCCACCGCAATATCGTCGCGGCCGGGCGCCTTGATAGCCGCATCGACGGTCGACCAGCGCACACCGGCCACGGGCGTCAGGGCCTCGGGGGCCACAAGATTCACTGCCATCGGATGGCTCGCTTTCGATTCTGGGCAATCACGCGTCGCGGCCGTGACAGTGCTTGTATTTCTTGCCCGAACCACACGGACAGATCTCGTTACGCCCGATCTTGCGCCCGTCGCGCACGAAGGGCTCCGGCGTGGCATCGTCGCCGACGCTGGCCGGCTCACCCTCACCGGGCTGCGACGCGCCGGGCAGGTTGGCCTGGGCCGCCGCCTCCGGGGCCACCGGATGGCCGTCGTCGCCGGCCTGCTGCTCGGCCTGTGCCTGCGCCGCCGCCTGGGCTTGGGCCTGCTCGGCGGCTGACGCTGCGTCTTCGTGCTGATATTCCATCGCCGACATCTGGCGCTGGCGCTCTTCGCGAGCCTCTTCGGTGATCTGCGGATCCACGCGGCCGCGGGCCAGCACGGTCACGGCTTCGTGCTTCAAGCGCGTGAGCATGGCGTTGAACATTTCGAACGCTTCGCGCTTGTATTCGTTCTTGGGATCCTTCTGGGCATAGCCGCGCAGGTGGATACCCTTACGCAGATAGTCCATGGACGCCAGATGCTCGCGCCAGAGTGAGTCCAGCACCTGTAACACGACCGATTTCTCGATCTGGGCCATGTTGTCAGCGCCGGCGATTTCGCGTTTTTCGTCGTAGGCGGCCTTCAGCCGCTCGCCGATACGCGCACGCAGGCCTTCCTCGTCGAGATCGTCCTCGTCGGCCAGCCATTGACGCACCGGCATCTCGGCGCCGAAATCGCGGGTGATGGCGTTTTCCAGGCCTTCGACGTCCCACTGCTCTTCCAAGCTAGCCGGTGGGATGTATTCCGAGATCGCTTCTTCGACCACGTCCGACCAGATGTTCTCGACCAGGTCAGACACTTCCTCGGCGTCCATGATCTCGTTGCGCTGCTCGTAGACCACCTGGCGCTGGTCGTTGGCCACGTTGTCGTATTCCAGCAGCTGCTTGCGAATATCGAAGTGGTGGCGCTCGACCTTCTGCTGGGCGTTCTCGATGGCGCGCGTGACCCATTTGTGCTCGATGGCCTCGCCTTCTTCCAGGCCCAGATTCTGGAGCATGGCGCGCAGCCGCGGCGGCGTGAAGATCCGCATCAGGCTGTCTTCCAGCGACAGATAGAAGCGCGAGGCGCCGGGGTCACCCTGGCGACCGGAGCGCCCGCGGAGCTGGTTGTCCACCCGGCGGGACTCATGGCGCTCGGAGCCGATAACTAGCAGGCCGCCGGCCTCAAGCACGGCGTCGTGGGTTTTCTGCCACTCGTCGCGCAGCCGCGCACGACCGTGCTCGTCGTCTTCGTCAAGCGCTGCGATGGCTTCTTCGATGTTGCCGCCCAGCACGATATCGGTGCCGCGACCTGCCATGTTGGTGGCGATCGTGACCGCACCGGGCCGGCCGGCCTGGGCGATGATGTCGGCTTCGCGTTCGTGCTGCTTGGCGTTCAGCACCTCATGACGAATACCCCGCTCCTTGAGCAGCTGGGACAGCACTTCGGAGGCATCGATCGAGGCCGTGCCGATCAGCACCGGCTGGCCGGTCTGGCTGGCCGTCTTGGCCTCATCGGCAATAGCCGCGAACTTCTCGCGCCCGCTCATGTATATCTGGTCGGGCAAGTCCTTACGCAGCAGCGGCCGGTTGGTGGGAATGACCACCACCTCGAGATCGTAGATGGACTGGAACTCGAAGGCCTCGGTGTCGGCCGTGCCGGTCATGCCCGAAAGCTTGTCGTAGAGCCGAAAGAAGTTCTGGAAGGTGATCGAGGCCAGCGTCTGGTTCTCTTTCTGGATCTTGACCCCTTCTTTGGCCTCGATCGCCTGGTGCAGCCCGTCGGACCAGCGCCGGCCGGGCATGGTGCGCCCGGTGAATTCGTCCACGATGACGATCTCGTCATTCGCCACGATGTATTCAATGTTCTTGGTATACAGCGTGTGGGCCCGCAGCGCGGCATTCATGTGGTGCATGAGGGCCACGTTGTTGGCGTCGTAGAGCGACTCCTCGGGATCCAGCAGGCCAGCTTCGCGCATCAGCGCCTCGACCTTCTGATGCCCGTCCTCGGTCAGATAGGCCTGCTTGTTCTTCTCCTCGGTGAAGTAATCGCCCGGGCCCTCTTCTTCTTCCTGCTTATCCAGATGCCGAATCAGGCCGTTGACGTCCAGCGAGGTCTGGGGGTCGTCATCGGTGGGCCCGGAGATGATCAGCGGCGTGCGCGCCTCGTCGATGAGGATCGAGTCCACCTCGTCGATGATCGCGTAGTGCAGGCCGCGCTGGACGCGATCGCCCGGCGTGAAGGCCATGTTGTCGCGCAGATAATCGAAGCCGAACTCATTGTTCGTGCCGTAGGTGATGTCACAGGCATAAGCCGCACGCTTGGCCTGGCTGTCCTGACCGGAAAAGATGGTGCCAACGGTGAGCCCCAGAAAGCGATACAGCCGGCCCATCCATTCGGCGTCACGTGCGGCCAGATAATCGTTGACCGTGACGATATGTACGCCTTCGGCCTCAAGCGCGTTGAGATAGGTGGCTAGGGTGGCCACCAGGGTCTTGCCCTCGCCGGTCTTCATCTCGGCGATCTTGCCCTGATGCAGCACCTGCCCGCCGACCAGCTGTACGTCGAAGTGGCGCATGCCCAGTACGCGCTTGGCGGCTTCGCGCACCACGGCGAACGCCTCGGCCTGCAGGTCGTCGAGCTTCTGGCCGTCGGCCAGGCGCTGGCGAAACTCTTCGGTCTTGGCCGTGAGCGCTTCATCGCTCAGGCCTTCGAAGTCGGCCTCGCAGGCGTTCACGGCATCGGCCACCTTGTGCATGCGTTTGACGACACGCTGGTTGCGGCTACCGATGAGTTTGGTCAGAAAATTGCTCATGAACCCTCGTCGT
>DCKU01000091.1:0-630 GCA_002320455.1 Salinisphaera sp. UBA1666 | reverse complement strand
GTCGTCTGGCCCGGATCGCTTGATTTGGCTTGTTTAAGCGGTGTGATGATAACGAAAAGCCGTCGCCCGGTCTTATACGGGTACACGCCACGCGGTTAACATGCCCATCTGGCGCGACCGTGACTACTGCCCGTTATGGGGACGAGCCCGCACTCAATCCAGTCCTTGTTGCATATTGCAACGCCGGCCATCGCCGACGTGCTGGGCCGGGCACGCTTTCTGGCGCGTATTCGTGCGGCCCTGCTCGAGGTCTTGCCGCCCGCCGCGGCGCCGCACCTGCAGATCGCCGCCTACGAGGCCTACGTGTTGCGCCTGCACGTCGACAACGCGGCCTGGGCCACCCGCCTGCGCTATATGGACAGCGCTCTCAAGCAGGCACTGGCCCAGCGCATGCGCCTTCAGATCGATCGTATCGATACCAAGGTGCGCCCGCTTGCGGTCGACCGGGCGGCCCCTGCGGCGCGCCCGCGTTATGTCTCGCCGCAGGCGCGGTCTTACATCGAGCAGAGCGCGCGCTATATCGACGACTCGGCGTTGTCAGACGCACTCAAGCGCCTGGCCGCCGCCGGGCGCAACTCGCGCGACTGACGCTGCATCTACGCGCTGGGGCCTGTTGAGGTTTCATGCGAG
>DCKU01000063.1 GCA_002320455.1 Salinisphaera sp. UBA1666 | reverse complement strand
CAAGCGCTGTTTTGCGGCAATCCAGCGTTCTAGCACGCTTGCGCAGAATGACTGCGCAGCGCGCGCTACGCCTCGTCTTGCCGCAAAACAGCGCTTGGCGCGGGCTCGTATGAAGCCTCAACAGGCCCTCGAACGGTAATTCGGCCCGCTTTGACTCGATACCAAACCAAGAATGGGAATCGATGAAGGACAGCGCGTCGAATGCCCCGATATTTCTGCGGGCAGAGGAATGGTGTCTGGGATAGGCGGGTCAGCGCGGCGCCAAACTCTGCGTTGAATTCCGCCGCTAGCCCGGCTTGCTGCAGCTCGTACCAGCGTTGTCCGTCGACAACATCGCGTTCCGCTGAGCCCCGGACATAGACGCTATAGCTCAAGGGAGTTGACGCTTGAGACGCTCTCTGACGTCAGACCAAGCGCTTTCATCGCCCGGATTATCTCGGAGCTCCGCAATACGCGCATCCAATAACGCGCGCTCGGCAGGCGTGACAGACACGTCCTCCGAATCCATGGTTTCCCACACGGCCTCGATAAACTCCAGCCGTTCGGTGGGCGTGAGTTCTTTAACTTTCGATATTAAGCCTGCATCGATCATCGCTAGAGAACCACTTGGTGGGTCGGGCTATTCGATATCATACATAGCCGAACAGCCCCTACGTCGTATAGCTAATTCACGAGGCTCTGCCTACAACGCGTGGCACTTCAAGTTAGGCTATAGCGCCTGCTTCAACGCGCTATTCCATGACGCAACATACTGGCCCGGGTGATACGCCGAGCACGCGCTTGTCTGCGCGTCAGGTCTATCAACGCATTCGCCGCGACGGCGAAGAAGAGATGGCTCGCCCACTGGGCTCGCTGTGGTGGTCGGGTATTGCCGCGGGTATCGCGATTGCCTCGTCGGTGGTGGCCAAGGGCGCGTTACATCTGGAACTGCCGGATTCGCCCTGGCGCACGGTGCTGGAAGACTTTGGTTACTGCGTGGGCTTCGTGCTGGTGGTACTCGGGCGCATGCAGTTGTTCACCGAAAACACAATTACCGTGGTGCTGCCCTTGATGGCCCGCACCACCAAACATGCCCTGTTCTGCACGCTACGGCTGTGGAGCGTGGTGTTCGTGGCCAATATGGTGGGTACGTTCGTGGCGGCAATGTTCGTCGCGGTGATCGGCATGGCTACCGCCGAGCAGCTCGGCGCCATGGAAACGATCGCCGCGCATACCGTGTTGGGCTCGGACTGGGTTCATATGATGCTCAAGGCCATACCGGCCGGCTTTTTCGTGGCGGCCCTGGTTTGGATGCTGCCCAACGCACGCGGTTTCGAGATCTGGGTGATCGTGTTGCCGACGTATCTGATCGCCGTGGGTGGCTTTGCGCATGTGGTGGTGGGTTCGATGGAGGTCTGGCTGTTGGTCATCAGCCAACAACTGTCGGTGATCGACGGGATCTGGGGGTTCATCGTGCCGGCCCTGATCGGCAATATCCTGGGCGGCACCGTGCTCTTTTCGCTGCTGGCCTATGGGCAGGTCCGCCTGGAGATCGACGACTAGCACTGGCCATATCTAGGGAAGCTCTGAACAACCTCTCGCGGGTCGCGTTCGAGTCCTCACAGACGGTGCGACAAGGCGTCCGAGCGCAGCGCCTGCCTCACTGGCAGGCCAAGCTCGGCAACGCAGGCGCGGCGTCTGTGAGGCCGAACCCCTTGCGGGCCGGGGCTTTGCGCGTGCCTGGTCGGCGTCAAGGCGTGCTACCGTGCAATAAGCACGCTACGCCCGCCTTTCCTTGCCAGCCACGCGCAAAGCACCCGGGCGCGACCGTGACAGGTTGTTCAGAGCTTCCCTAGCCAAGCGGCCAGCGCGCGTTACACCTGCGCGACGGATTACATAAAAAAGTGGGCAGCAGGATCACCTGCTGCCCGCACCGAGCCGGGCTGCCGGCCGTTTGGGACCGCGACAACGGCGGCCAGACCCGATGACATTCGCCGACGCGAGCGCCGGCATGGCGTCAAGCTAGCAGCCCTGGCGGAGCAGTCCAAGCCCCTGGGCAGGCGGGCGCGACCGCTGGATTGACCATCCATTTTTCAAAAGCGGGCGGTTCGACGCGTATGATGTCGCCGCTTCAGCCGGTTTTTGTTGTCTGCCCATGCCTGAAGCCTCTACCCCATCCGCCGGTCTCGATCGTCTATCGATCGCGACGTCGCTGGGCTTTGTCGTCGTCTTTCTTGTGGCAACGGCCCTGGCCGGGCCGCAAATTGCCGATCTCATCGACGCCGGGTTTACCTGGACGGCCACAAACCTGGGATCGGTGTTCGAGTGGTTGTTGATTGCCACGTTCATCATTGCTCTGGGCGTGGCCTTCGGCCCGGCCGGCCAGGCTCGTATCGGCAACGCAGAGCGCCCGGATCTGGGCACCTTTCAATGGCTGTCCATCATTCTGTGCACGCTACTGGCCGGCGGCGGGGTCTTTTTTGCCGCTGGCGAGCCGGTCTATCACTATCTGAATACGCCGCCAGCTTTCGATACCGCTCCGGGCACCCCGGCCGCCGTGCCGCATGCCCTGGCCCAGTCGTTCATGCACTGGGGCTTTCTGGCCTGGGCTATTCTCGGCGCATTGACCGCGCTAGTGCTGGCCCGGGCGCATTATGACCTGGGCCAGCCGCTGCGCCCGCGGGCCCTGCTGCTGGACACGGTGCCGAACCGCTGGCTGGCCGGCCCGCTGGGCAGCCTGGTCGATAGCGTGTGCGTGATTGCCGTCGTGGCCGGCACGGTGGGCCCGATCGGTTTTTTGGCTACCCAGGTGGGCTACGGGCTGCACGTATTGGTCGGCACGCCCGAAGGCCTGGCCACGCAGTTGATGATCGTGGCCGCGCTGGGCCTGGTCTATGTGACCTCGGCCGTGACGGGTATTACCCGCGGCATTCAGTGGCTGAGCCGTTTCAACGTGGTGCTGGCGCTGGTCATCGCGGCGGTCGTGTTTGTATTCGGGCCTACACGGTTTTTCATTCAGGCCTGGAGCGAGTCGTTCGGCGCGTATCTCAGCAATTTCTTCACCATGGCGACCCAGAGCACGCTGACGGCCTCGCCCGGCTGGCTGAAGTGGTGGACGATCTTCTTCTTTGCCTGGTTCATCGGCTACGGACCGTTGATGGCGATTTTCGTGGCGCGTATCTCACGCGGGCGCACGGTGCGCCAGATGATCGTCTCGATTGCGGTGCTGGCCCCGCTGATCACCACGGCCTGGTTCACGCTGCTGGGCGGTTCGGGCATTTACGGCCAGATGACCGGCGCGTTCGATCTGAGCCAGGCGCTCACGGCGTTTAAATTCGACGTGGCTACGCTGACAGTGGCCCAGTCGCTACCCGGGGGCACGGTCACGGCCCTGGCGGTGCTGGTGCTCACGGCGATCTTCGTGGCCACCACGGGTGACTCGATGAGCTATGCCATTTCGGTGGTCGGCGCCGGGCATGACGACCCACCGGTCTGGCTGCGAGCGTTCTGGGGCATTCTGATGGCGCTAATGGCCGCTACCCTGCTGATCCTCGGCGACGGCGGCATCGGCGTGCTCCAGCAGTTCATCGTGCTAACGGCGATTCCAGTCTCGCTGGTGCTGCTGCCCTCGCTCTGGGCCGGCCCGCGGGCGGCGATGGCGATGGCACGTGATCAGCGCCTTGACCGCTAGGGCCGGTTGAGGTTTTATCCGAGCGCTTTCGTCGAGAGTCCGCAGTGTGTCCTGCAAGGCGCGAGTCGCCGCATCGTGGC
>DCKU01000016.1 GCA_002320455.1 Salinisphaera sp. UBA1666 | reverse complement strand
CTTATCTTATGACGACACGCCCTTGGCTAATCTGCGTCCGGCGTGTAGCCCAGACGGGCGAGCAGGCCGTCGAATTCGTCCAGGTCGTGGAACGCGATACGAAGCTCGCCCTTGCGAGCATCGGGTGAAAATTTAATCGATACGCTGTTGCCCAGATGCTCGGCCAGGGCGCGTTCCATGGCCCCCAAGTCCGCGCCCGAGTCGGTATCGGGTGCCGGCGGGCCGGCGGCGGCCGGTTCGGCATGTCGCACCCACTGCTCGAGCTGACGGACAGAGGCCCGGCGGGCCACGGCCCGGCGAGCCAGCTCGGTTTGTTGCGGTGTGGCCAGGCCGGCCAGGACCTTGGCATGGCCAAGCGATAGCTGGCGGGCGTCCAGCAAGTCCTGTACGGCCGGGGCCAGCTGGCGCAGGCGCAGATAATTGGTGACATAGACCCGTGACTTGCCGATGCGCTCGGCGATGTCTTCATGCGTGAGCGCGTGATCCATAGCCAGCCGGGCGAGGCCGTTGGCGGTATCCATCACGCCCAGCGACTCCCGCTGTAGATTCTCGATCAAGCCGATTACGCCGGCGGCGGTGGGTGACAGATCGTTACGCACGATCGCGGGCAGCTCGGCGAGCCCCGCGCGCTGGGCTGCGCGCCAGCGGCGCTCGCCGGCAATCAGGCGATAGCCTGTGCTGGCATCGCCGGTCACGATTACCGGCTGGATGACCCCTGAGGCGGCGATCGATTCGGCCAGCTCGGCCAGCCCGGCCTCGTCGAACGAAGTTCGTGCCTGCCCGGGATCGCGCTGAATCCACTCGATCGGCAGTCGGGTGACAGTGCTGGCATCCGCGGGGGGAGGGCTTTCAGAGAGCGAATCTTGAGGCGTCATCGCGGACCTGCGTGCGTGCTAAGCTCAAAGCGGTCGTCGCAAGTGTACCCATTCGCGTGCGACCGGGGTTCGAGTCGATGCCGGGGAGGGCGAGCGGACATGCGCACCCGTGAATATCTGAAACCGTGGCTGGTACCGCGTGACGTCGAAGCGATTGTCGATGGCCTGAATCTGGGCCGGAGGAATGACCAGACCGGCTCGGCAAGCTATGACCCCTGGGGACTGAACCCCGACACCACGAAGATGACCTTCACGGTCGTGCGTTGGCTCTACGACACTTATTTTCGGGTCGTGGCCAACGGGCTGGACAACGTGCCCGCCACCGGGCGCGTGCTCTTGGTTGGCAATCACGGCGGTCAGCTGCCGATTGACGGCGTGCTGGTGTCTTATGCGGTGGCCAGCAAGAGCGAAGGGGCGCGTCTGCCGCGGTCCATGATCGAGCGCTGGTTTCCGTCTGTCCCGTTTTTAGGCAACTGGATGAATTCGGTCGGCGGCGTCATCGGCGACCCGAAGAATTGCGCCAAGATGCTCGAGCGCGACGAAGCGCTGGTGGTGTTTCCTGAAGGCATTCGCGGGTCGGGCAAACCCTACCGGTTGCGCTACCAGCTACAGCGCTTCGGTCATGGATTCATGCACCTGGCGCTGGAGCACGACACCCCGATCGTGCCGGTCGGCGTAGTGGGCTGCGAGGAGACGATGCCGTCGCTGGGCAACCTGCGCCCGGCGGCGCGTTTGCTGGGCCTGCCGTATCTGCCGCTGGCGCTGCCGGCGGTTCTACCCGCGCGGGTGGTGCTGAACTTCGGTACGCCGCTGCATTTCAACGGCGCGCCCGAGGGCGAGGCCGAGGTGGCCCGCCGCGTGGAGGTGGTCAAGGACGCGATCCGGGATTTGATCGATCGCGGCATCGAACAGCGACGGGACCTGCTCTGATGGCCAAGACGTCAACAGATAACGCATCGACGGCGCGTGTTGCGGGTATCGGCCACAGAAGCCGCGGCAAGGTTATGGTCACCGGTGCGGCCGGAGCGCTGGCGCAGCATGTCATCGCTGACCTGATCGAGGCCGACTATGAAGTCATCGGCATCGAGTTTCGCGGCCTGGGGGATGATTATCCCGATACCGTGGATTATGTCGTGGACTTCAACCAGCGGCCGTTCGAGGATGTCTTTCGCGAACACGACTTCGTGGGCATCGTCCATCTGGGGCGGATTCGATTCACTCAGTCCACCCGCGGGCGGCGTTATTCCGCCAACGTGGTGGGTACGGCTCGGCTGCTGCGGCTGGCGCGCAAGTACGGTGTAACCAAGGTACTGGCGCTGTCGACGTATCATGTCTATGGCGCGGACGGCGCCAACCCCAGCCTCATTGACGAAGAATACCCGATGCGTGCGGCCAATCTCATGCCCGAGATCGTGGACGCCGTAGAGCTTGAGAATCTGTTTAATATCCAGCTCTACAAGCATCCGGAGCTGAATATCGTGATCCTGCGGCCGTGCAATATCGCCGGTCCCGGTATCAACAATGAAATCAGCCGTATGCTCGGCCAGCGGATTGCGCCGTGTTTGATCGGTTTCTCGCCCTTGATGCAGTTCATCCACGTTGCCGATATGTCGCGCGCGGTATGTACGGCATTCGAGCAAAACCATCCCGGCGTATATAATGTCGCCCCGGATGATTATGTGACGTATCAGGATGCGCTCGTCGCGGCCGGCTGTCGTCGCCTGTTTCTGCCATCGGTCCCGTCAGGGCTTGCCCGGCGGTCGATGCGGGCGCTGGGACGAGCGGCACCGCCGGCGTACCTAATCGATTTCTTCAAATACTCCGTGATCGTGGACGGCTCGCTGTTCGCGCGTACCTTCGATTTTCAGACGACCTATTCGCTGGATAGTCTGTTCGCGGACTATCGCGCTCGTAAATAAATACGGTGCCGTCTGTCGGCTTTCTTGAGGTTTAGCCTTCATGCCTACGCTTACACGATTCATCGCCCCCCTGGGCGGCTTGATGGCCATGCTGGTACTGGCCGGCTGTGTCCACAGCCCGCCGTCGGATCCCTGGGATCCGCTCGAGCCGGTCAACCGCTTCAACTACAAGGTCAACGACAAGGCCGATAAGTATGTTGTGCGTCCGGTGGCCAAGGGCTACGACACCGTGGTGCCGGATGTGGTTCAGGCCAGTGTGTCGAATTTCTTCGACAACGCCAGCCAGCCGATCACCATGGCCAACAGCCTGCTCCAGCTCAAATGGGGCAAGTTCAACCAGTCGCTCGGCCGGTTCATGATCAATACCACGGCCGGTGTCGGTGGCTTGTTCGACGTGGCCACCGATCTCAATGTGCCGCATCCGGACGAGGATCTGGGCCAGACGCTGGGCTATTGGGGCTTGGGCGCGGGCCCGTACCTGTATCTGCCGTTGTTGGGCCCGTCCAGCGGTCGTGAACTGGTGGGCAGTCTGGGCGATCAGTTCGCCAATCCCATCAACTACTTAGGCGAGTTCGACGAGATCGACGACGACTATCCTTGGGTGCCCTGGGTGCTGCGTGGTGTGCAGGGCATCAACCTGCGCGCCAGCCTGCTCGGGTTCGACCAGACCCTAGCCCAGCAGTTCGATCCTTATGCGTTCGTACGCAGCTACTATCTGGAAAACCGGCTGAAAAAGGTCTACGATGGCGATGTGCCGCCCGAGTTGACGGCACCCAACGATACGGCCGACTTCCCGACCGCCAACGCCACCGACGACCCCGCCGACTGATCGGCCATGTCGTGCTCGCCCGACCGGGCGGCGCTGTTGGCCATGACGCGTCATGAGCTGCACGCCGCCGCCCGGCAGTACTTCAAGACCGCAGGGCCCACCGAGCCCGAGGTTGCGCTGGTGGCATGCGGCAGCGAGCGTGTCGTGTTCAAGGACTACGGTCGGGGGCGCGGCTGGTTTGCACGTCTCATCGCCCCGATTTTGATCTGGCGTGAGGCTTCTGGCCTGGCGCATTTGCGCCACGTCGACGGCGTGCCGAAGCTGGTGCGCCGGGTGGATTGTCGTGGCCTGCTCATCGAGTACTGTCCCGGCGTACCGTGGGGGCAGGCACGCCCGGGGGAGGCGGCCTATCAACGATTGTCCAAGCTGCTGGCCACGGTGCACCGTGCGGGCATCGCCCACGGTGATCTGCGCGGCGGCGGTAACTTCCTTGTAGATATTAACGATCGACCCTATATCGTGGATTTCGTGGCCCGCGTAAAGCGTGGCTCGGCCTGGAATATCCCCTGGAACTGGGTGTTCAATCAGTTCGTGGCCGCCGACGACAGCGCGCTGATCAAGCTGCGCGCGCGACATGCGCCCCATCTACTCGACGACGACGACCGTGAGGCCATGGCCTATCGTGGACGCTTTGAGCGCGCCGCCCGCGCTACCGGTGCGACCGTTCGCCGTGTGACTCGTCGTTTCGCGCCCCGCGACTGACTGCAAGGTTTTCGATGACGCGTCTGCTCGTTCGACTGCTGCTGATCTTCATGCCGCTGGTGCGCTGGCCGCTGCGAGCCTGGATTCGTACCAAGGTCACCCCGACCGACCTCGACGAGCTGGATCTCGATCTAGACAAGCCGGTGTGTTATGTCCTGCCGGCGGCCAGCGTGCTCGACTGGCTGGCGCTGGAGGCGGTTTGTGTCGCGCGCGGTCTGCCGCGGCCTTATCTGGCCGGAAACCGGCCGCCGACCGTGCGCCGTGCGGTGGTGCTGGCGGTGCCGGTGGGCCGCTCGCGCCATCGCACCGAACTGCAGCGGATCGTCACCCGCACGCTGCACGATCACTCCTTCGACGTGCAGATGGTGCCGGTCTCGGTGTTCTGGGGCCGTAATCCGGCTCAAGAAACATCGCTCACGCGTATTCTGTTCGCCGACTCGGACCGCACCAGCCGCCTGCGCAAGCTGTTGATCGTGGCCGTCAACGGCCGAAACACGCTCGTTCATTTCGGTCAACCGGTGGATTATCACGGCGTCATGGGCCAATCGGCCACGCCCGGCGTGCTGGTGCGCAAGCTGGTCCGGGTGCTGCGCGTGCATTTTCGGCGACAGCGCGCGGCTACCCTCGGGCCCGGTGTGTCCCGGCGCAGCCAGCTCATCGATGCCCTGGTGGCCGACCCCGAAGTGGCCCACGCGATCACCGAAGGCGCTCGGCGCGAGAAGAAAAACGTGGCTGTCCTGCGGGCTCGGGCGCGAGAATATGCCGACGAAATCTCGGCCGACTATTCCAATATCGCCATCGGTTTCATGCTGCGCGTGCTGACGTGGCTGTGGAACCGCATTTATGACGGTATCGACGTCAAGCACCTGGCCCGGCTACGTACGGCTGCCCACGACAACCGCGAGATCATCTATCTGCCGAGCCATCGCTCGCATATGGATTATCTGCTGCTGTCCTACATCCTGTATCAGGAAGGCCTGGCGCTGCCGCAGATCGCCGCCGGGGTGAACCTGAACTTTTGGCCGGTCGGTGGCCTGCTGCGGCGTTGCGGCGCGTTCTATCTGCGGCGCAGCTTCAAGGGCGACCGGCTCTACACCGCGGTGTTCCGGGCCTATGTCGAGACCCTGGTGGCCCGCGGCCAGCCCATGAAGTTCTACCCCGAGGGCGGGCGCAGCCGTACCGGGCGTCTGCTGGTCCCCAAGACCGGCATGCTGCAGATGACGGTCGCCAGCGCCCTGGCCACCAGCCAGGATGCGCCGGTCTCCGTGGTGCCGGTCTATATCGGCTATGACCGGGTCATGGAGGTCAAGGGCTACTTCGACGAGCTACGCGGCACCCGGGTCAAGAAGGGCGAGACCATGGGCGATCTGGTCCGTGGCTCGACCAAGGTGCTCTCGCGCAAGTACGGCCGGGTGTTCGTCTCTTTTGGTGAGCCCATCGAGCTTCAGGCCTTTGCCGATGATCACCTGCCGGAATGGCGATCCCGCATGAGCGAGCTGTCGCTGGATGCCCGGCCCAAGTGGCTACAGACCTTCGTGGATCAACTGGCTACCCAGGTCATGTGTGGCATCAACGCCACAGCGACCCTCAACGCCACCGGTCTGGCGTCGCTGGTGCTTCTGGCCGCGCCGCAGAAATCGGTGGCCGAAGACGAGATGGTTCACACCCTGGGGCTGTTGGCCGAGGTGGCGCGGGCCTGCCCGTATTCGCCGGATGCGAGCGCCCCCGAGCCCGACGGCAAAGCCATTCTGGCCGAGGCCGAACCCTTGATGCGCCTGATCCGCGCGCCACACGCCTGGGGCGATATCCTGACCGTGGATTCGCGCCAGGCGGTGCTTCTGACCTACACGCGCAACAACGTCATGCACCTGTTCGCGCTGCCCTCGCTGATCGCCAACTTCTTTGCCCACTTCGAGCAGCGCAACGAAAAAGCGCTGTTGGCTGACGCGGTCGAGATGTATCCGCTTCTGGCCTCCGAGCTGTTTCTGCGCTGGCCGGTGGACGCGTGTCGCGAGGCATTGATGGAATCGATCGACGGCCTGATCGCCTGCGGGCTGTTGACTCGCACCGAAAAAGGCACGCTCAAGCGGCCCAAGGCTGGCAGCCATGCCTTTGCCGCGTTGAACAGCCTGGCCCGTATCATGCGCGAGTCGCTGGAGCGCTATGCCATGACGGCCACGCTGCTGTCGCACAATCTGGAATACGGCACCGTCGAGCGCGGCCGTTTCGAGCGCCAGTGTCAGCTCATGGCCGAACGCATGGCGCTTCTGACCGGGCGTAACAGCCCGGAATTCTTCGATGCCCGGCTGTTTCGTAACCACGTAGAGACGCTGGTGCGGGTGGGGCTGCTGCGCCGCGAGGGCGCCAAGCTGCACATCGACCCCGAACTGCGCCATCTGGCCGAGCACGCGCTACGCCTGCTGGGCTCGGATATCCGCCAGTCGATCGCGCACCTGACCTCGCTGTCGCGTCTGGAAGACGGGGCGCCCAGTGGGGCATTGACGTGACGCGCTAGGACACATCGCTCCCGCCGCGGAATCGACGCCCCGGTGTGGGCGTGGCAGTCTTTCATGACTCCATCGTGTTTCAACGAGCTTTTAAAACGTGCCGATTACTTCTTTGTTGTTCATCATCCTGTTCGTCGTGGCCAGCGTGTTCTATCTGGCGGCCGCGGTCGTATGCCTGCGGCGTGGTGATCGCCTGGGCTGGACGCGACTGGGCACCGGCATCGGGTTTGCGCTCATGGCCATTGGTTCGCTGGCGCGCGACGACGCGCCGGGCAATCTGGTGTTCGTTGGCGCGGTACTGGTGTTCGTCTCGGCGATCCTCACCGCGGTGCTGACCGCGCGCCGCGGTCGCCAGAACGGCTGACCGGCGGGCGGGCAGAGCGGTCCTACTGGGCCAGGCCGCGCCAGAGATAGAGTGGCGTCGTGCCGTCGGCCAGCGCGCTTTCAGCCAACTGGGACAACAGCCCGCTAGGCTCGGCCGTATCGGTCGTCGCGGCGGCCGACAACGTATCCGGCGCCTTTGATCCGAGATAATAGCGCACCACGCGGGCATCCGAGGCGCCGATACGCGCCCGCGCGTCGGCGATGACATCGTCGCGATGAGCGACACGATCGACCAGGCCCAGTTCATGGGCCCGTTCAGCCGAAAAGATACGCCCATCGGTGATCTCATCGAGGTGGCTGCGGTTCAGGCGGGATCCGCGCGACGTGGTGACCACCGAGACAAAGCGCTGGAACATATTGTCGACCACCGCTGCCACGATAGCCTGCTCGTCGTCTTTAGGCGGGCGCAGCGGCGAGAGCAGGTCCTTGTGGGCCCCGGAGGTCACGCTGGCATCTTCCAGCCCCAGCTTGTCGAGCAGGCCGGCGGCGTTGACGTTGACGATGATCACGCCGATCGAGCCGGTGATCGTAGTGGGCTGGGCGATGACGTCATCGGCGGCCATGGCCACGTAATAACCGCCCGACGCGGCGACGCCGCCCAGGCTGGCGATCACCGGCTTGCCGGTGGTCTCGTGAAACACTCGCAGGCGATGATAGATCTCGTCGCTGGCCGCGACCGTGCCACCCGGACTGTCGATGCGCAGGACCACGGCCTTGACGGCGTCGTCGTCGCGCGCCTTGTCCAGGCTGCGCTCGATCTGCGTGAGCATGGAAGCCTCGTGCACCAGTCCGAAGGCGCTGGAGCGGGCATGCGCGCCAATGAAGCCGGTGATCGGCAGCCAGAGAATCTTGGCCGTACCGTCGCCCTCGATCGTGGTTTCTCGAAGCGCCGGGTCGCCGCTGGACGACAGCGGCGCGTTAATGGTGATGCAGCCGGCCAGCGCGGCAGCCAACAGCCCTACGGCCAGCCAGGCCGCCGGTTTGAATCGTGAGCGAGATGTCATTAGTGCTTCGTGTCCTGCCAGGCTTCGATGGCCGCAATGACGTGCTGGGCGGCCTGTTTCAAACAGTGTTTGGCCGGCTCGCGGTCGTCACGATCCAGGTACGAGGCCGCCATGGCCGAGAACCGCGCGCCGCCCTCGATCACGTCGTCCTGCTGTAGTCGGGCATAAGCCGCCTCCAGTGCGCCCAGCAGCTGTCGTGTGGTCTCGGCGTCCAGCCGAGCCTCTTGAAAGACCATGACACAGGCTGCCGTCGCGCTGCCGTCGAGTACGGCTTGATGATCGGCCGCGGTGTCCGGGTGAAACGTCTGATAGCTATCTGCCAGGCGCGTGACGATATCCACCAGTGCCAGCATGGCCGGCATATCGTCGAACAGATATTTATGGCCTCGTTTGGCTGCGATATCAGCAACGACCTCCAACCCCGGGCCTACGGTGCGGTGATAGATATGCGGGGGCAGGGCGTTGGGATCGAGCTGATCCGGATCAGTAGCGGTGTCGTTATCGGACATGGGATCGGCGTCTTGGTCTGAGTCGTGTCTAGCTTAGCGGAATCCGCACGATGACCCGGGCGCCGCCGGCATCGGCGCTGCCCAGTTCGATCGTGCCGTTGTAGCTACGTACGATTTCGGCGGCCACGGCCAAGCCCAGGCCCTGACCCTCGTGGGCCGAGTCGGCCCGCACGCCGCGCTCGAGCAGTCGATGCGGGGCCGAGTCGCCAAAGCCTGCGCCGTTGTCGTCAACCCAGAGCACCAGCGCGCGGTCGATGATGCGTGCATCAACGATGACATGATTCCGGCCGTATTTGGCGGCGTTGTCCATGAGCGTGCCCAGCAGCTCGGTGATATCGCCTTCGTCCAGCGGTGCGCGCAGCTCATCTGGGATCGCGATATCGAACGATGTGTTCTGTTCGGCATAGACCTTGGTCAGCGCCCGCCCCAGACGTTCGGCAATCGGCCGCAGGCCAAGCGGGCGCGCCAGGGTGCGCTTGCCGGCGGCCGCGGCTTTCTGGAGCTGATAGTCCAGAATGTCGTTCATCCGGGCCAGCTGGGTGCGCAGTGGATCGCGCGTGGCGGCACTCAGGCTTTTATCCTCGGCCATGCCGCGCAGGATAGCCATGGGGGTCTTCAAGCTGTGAGCCAGATCCCCCAGGGCGTTGCGATAGCGGGTCAGTCGGGCCTGGTCGTTGGCCAGCATCGTATTGAGGTTGGATACCAGCGGCTGGATCTCGTCGGGATAGTGGCCTTCCAGGCGGCGGTCGCGATCGGATTCCAGATCCGCCAGATTGCGGGCCAGCCGACGCAGCGGGGCGAGTCCCCAGCGCAGGATCAGCAGCTCGACGATGAGCAAGGAAATCGCTGATAGTGATAGCAACGTCCAGAGCACGCTACGAAAGCGTGTCATCTGTTTGACGAACGCAGAGGCGTTTTCGGCAACGACCAGTGTGTAGCGATAATCGTCGCCGTCCTCGGTGACCCAGCGAAAACCAAACGACAGCGAAATCAGCTCGGCGTCCGACGGGCCGGTGACGCGCATCTGTTGCCACTGACCGACGGCCGGCAGATCCGGTATATCGATATCGCCCAGCAGCGACGGGCTGTGCCAGATCATCCGGCCCTGGCCGTTGAGAACGGCGGCATACAGGCCGGATTCCGGCCGCGTCAGGTCCGATTCGGGGAGTACGCGCGGGGCCAGGTTGAAGGCCCCGTCGGCGGTGATATCGGCGCTGCCCAGCAGCGCATACGACAAACCCTGTAGCCGGTCGTGTTCGGCTTGATCGGCGCGCTCCCGGACTGCGGTCTGAAGCGCGAGGCCGGTCAACACCGTGAAGGCCAGCAGAAGAACCGCGGTCGCGGCCAGCAGCCGCGCCCGCAGTGAGTTGATCATGAGCGCTCGACGGCGGCGGCGTTACGAGGCCGGTCGTCGCGGGCCAGGCGATAACCGCGCCCGCGCAGCGTTTCGATCGGCTTGCGTGTACCGTCCGGGTCCAGCTTGGCCCGCAGCCGCCGCACGAACACCTCGATCACGTTCGAGTCGCGCTCGGCGTTTTCTTCATAGATGTGCTCGGTCAGCGCGGTCTTGGAAATCACCTCGCCGGCGTGGAGCATCAGATATTCCAGCACGCGGTATTCATAGGCGGTGAGATCGACCGAGGTCTCGCCGACGAAGACTTCCTGACGTGAGGTATCCAGCACGATATCGCCCGACTCCAGCCGCGGCTGTGCCCAGCCGCGCGAACGTCGTACCAGCGCTTGGATACGCGCGGACAGCTCCTCCGGCTGGAACGGTTTGACCACATAGTCGTCGGCGCCGGCCTCCAGGCCTTCGACCTTGTCCTGCCAGCGGCTGCGTGCCGTTAAAATCAGAATTGGATAGTCCAGTCCGGCCTCGCGGACCTCGGTAATAATATCCAGGCCTGTGGGCCCGGGCAGGCCCAGATCCACGATCGCGATATCCACGGGATATTCCTTGGCGTAGAACAGGCCTTCTTCGCCTTCGCCGGTCGAATCGACGGCATAACCTTCTTGTCGCAGGCGCTCACAGACCTGTTCCCGAAGCTCGACGTCATCCTCGATGACCAGTGCTCGCATATCGCTGGTTTCCCTTAGGGCCGGCGGTTAGCGGGCATCGATATGCACCACCTGAACCCGACCGCGTTCCAATATCTTGACCCGATAGTAAGGCTCGCCGGAGTCGTGTTCCAGTACCACGTTGAGCACCCGACCCCCTTCACGCTGGCGTGCGATCTCCGCGGCCTGACTGGATGAGAGGCGTGGCTCATGACGTCGTGGCGGCTCGCGCTCGTCCGGCTGAGCCTGAAGCCCGGGATGTTTGCCGCGCTGGTCTGAGCGCTTGAGGGTTTCCAGCGTGTCACGATCCAGCCCAGAGAAGCCCGGTGCGGCCCGAGCAGTTTCGTAAAGGCCGAGCGTCAACCACGCCACTAACAGCAATAGACACAGTGCGGGCAGACCACGGCCGATAAACGCTGCGCCATGCTCGTGACCCGCAAACACCCGATGGCGCGTAGCAAGCCGGGACCATCCCGAATAGGCCGAGCCTGGCCTGGATGACGGCTTAATCGACTCAGGCCCGTGAGCTCGTGCACGCCGACTGGATGAACCGAGGAACGAAGAGCGAATACCGGCCACGCCGAACCACGATGTGACACATCTCACACCGTGGCCAAGCCCAGCTATCAACGTCTGCGATGAAAAGATGAGCGGCATATCGAGCCTCGCGAAGAGATGTCAAAAATACCGCTGACGGGCTGAATCAGCCCTGAAGGTTCGCGTCAACTGTCGCCGGTTTGCGACACATGCCCGGAGTAGGCCGCCGGGCTTAGCCGTCGCGCTTAACCGGCGTTCTGTTTTTGCTGCCCGTCGTTAGCTGAGTTGCCCTGCAACTGCAGCTGATCACGCACGTCGGCCACGCCCGGCTGGTTACGCACCAGTTTCACGGCGCGATCGCGCGTTTCGGCGTCGGCGACGGTGCCCGTGAGTGTGACCACGCGCTGATCCACGCTCACCGAAATAGCGGATTTTTCAAACGCCTCCTTGGTCAGTACATCGCGCTGCAGGACCCGGAAGAGAATCTCGTCGCTGGCCTGTTTTTGCGCCTTCGTGCGTGCTTCGCGAAGACGGTCTTGTTTGTCGTCCAACGCCGCCTGTGCCTTCTGATGATCTTTTCGCGCCTCGGCGATCTTTTCGTTGGTTGTTTTGACCTTGTCGCGCGCGTCCGAGATTTCGCTCTGTGCCTCGTTGACCGCTTCGACAGCCGCGTCGTACTGCTCCTGGGGCGACTGGGAACAACCGGCCAGGCCGAACAGCGAGACCAGGGCAGCGGCGGCTACGACACCGCTGTAAGACTTAACTCGACGCATCGCGAACTCTTCATGAATGGACAATGGCTCAAAACGTAACAGATTGTGCATGAACACAAGCGATAAGCCGGCGGCGTACAATCGCGGCCATGCAAATTGATCGTTATACGTTTGCCCGAGAGCTGGCGCTGGCGCCCATGGCCGGCGTGACCGATCGCGTGTTTCGAAAGCACTGTCGCGTACTGGGGGCGGCAATGACCACGGGCGAGATGGTCTCGAGCCGGCCCGACCTCAGATCTACGCGTAAATCTCTCAAAAGACTGGATTTTTCCGGAGAGCCCGAGCCTCGCGTGGTACAGATTGCCGGCGGCGATGCACATGATCTGGCCGCGGCGGCACGCGTTAACGCTGATGCCGGCGCAGACATCATCGATATCAACTTCGGGTGCCCGGCCAAAAAAGTCTGTCGCAAGGCCGCCGGCTCGGCGCTGATGGCCGATGCCGACGCTGCCGCGCGTATCTTCGACGCCGTGGTTGCGGCCTCGCCGGTACCGGTGACGCTCAAGATGCGCACCGGCGTGGCGGCTGATCGCATCAACGCGCCGCTTATCGCGCGCCACGCAGAAGACGCGGGCATCGCCGGGCTGGCGGTGCATGGACGAACACGCGACCAGCAGTATCGCGGGATGGCCGAGTACGTCACCATCGCTGCGGTCAAGCAGGCTGTGACGATCCCGGTCTGGGCCAACGGCGATATCGACAGCCCCGACAAGGCCTTAGCCGTGCGCGCGGCCACCGGCGCGGACGGCTTGATGATTGGTCGCGCGGCCTGTCGCAGACCCTGGCTGTTCGGCCAGATCGCCGCTGCGCTCGAGGGCCGGCCCATTCCGCCCGAGCCGGATTTACCGGCCGAGCACGAGTGGCTGGCCGGGCTCATCGAGCAGATCCACGACTTCTACGGCGAAGAGCAGGGCGTGCGCATCGCGCGCAAGCACATCGCCTGGCTGCTCGAGCGCCGCCCGGCGCATCCGGCCACGGCCATGGCGCTCATGCAGGCCGAAGGCTCGGTGCGTCAACGCCGTCTTTTGAACAGCTATTTTGCCGCGATAGACAGGCCCTAGATCGCGCCGCCGGTCATGCCCGGGTTGTCGCCGCCGTAGAACAACAGCCCGCCTAGCAGGCCGGCGACTACGATCTGGATAATCCAGCCGATCAGACAGACCGCCACGGCCCGGCCGGTGTTGTCGTAGTCCAGCGCCTGGCGCACCGCGACGACCAGCGTGGCCAGCATCCACACCCAGACCACCAAGGCCACGATTGCGCCCAGCAGGGGAATGATCTCGAAGATGCGCAGTACACCGGGTGCAGCCGCAAAACCCATGGTGCGCAGCAGCTGGCCGATATCGGCCTCGGTCTGGGGCTGGGCCAGCAGCTTGGTGCCCACGAACCAGATAATGGCGGCCGATATGACCCAGCTGATAAGCGCCGACAGAGAAATCGCAATGAGCCCGCCCAGGCCCAGCTGACCGACCACGCCGACACCGGCCGCCAAAGACGCCAGTACCACGACACCTGCGGCCTGGCCCGTCGCACGCTTGTCGTGCTCGACGGTTTCATAAAGGCTCGTATCGAGCTTGGCCGCGCGGATCATGCGGTTGACGAAAGAATTCATAGCATTGACGGGCAATATAATGAAGGCTCGACCTTGCGCGAGTTGGCGCTGCAAGGCCAGTTGACGGGCCGTGATGATGTTCACCGAGCGGCAAGACGCTTGCCGGTAAACCGTTAGGTGGCTCGCAGCGCCGTCGCGAGCTAGATTCAACAAGAACCGATCAACCGGGAGACTGCTCTGCGTGCGCTACTGCTGATCAACCAACACTCTCGCCAGGGCGAAGCTGATGCAGAAACAGCGGCCAATCACCTGGCCGAGCTCGGTGTCGATGTGACGCGCGGCGATTTTGAGGCGCCCGACGAGCTGCCGGCGGAGATTCGTGAGCGCGGGCCGGATTTCGATGTGATTGTGCTGGGCGGCGGCGACGGTACGCTCAACCTGGCCGCCGGGGCCATGGCCGATATCGGCCGGCCGATGGCGGTGCTGCCGCTGGGCACCGCCAACGACTTCGCGCGTACGCTGATGATCCCGAACGACCTGGCCGCGGCGTGTCGTAACGTGCTAGACGGTATCGATTACGGCATCGATCTGGGCCAGTGCAACGACGTTTATTTTCTCAATGTGGCCAGTATCGGCCTGGCAGTACGCGCCTGCGAGTATCGCTCCGACGCGGCCAAGAAGTGGCTCGGCGCGCTGGGCTATGTCTCCAACGTCTATGCGGCGTTTCGCGATACCAAACCGTTTGGCGCCGACGTGGTCTGTCGCGGTGAATCCCACCGGCTGCACTCGATCCAGATCGCCGTGGGCAACGGCCGCTATTTTGGTGGCGGGCTTGCCGTATCCAGTGACGCCGCGCTGGACGACGGGACGCTGGACCTCTACAGCCTCAAACCCCAGCGCCCGGGCGCGCTGCTGCGCATGTTGCCCTCGCTCTGGCGCGGGCCCGATAAATCGATTCAGGGCGTACAGCTGCTTGAGGGCGAGGCGTTTGACATCACCACCGATCGCGTCATGCAGATCAACACCGACGGCGAGATCAAGACCGAGACACCGGCTCGCTTCCGCGTGCTGGCCGGCGCACTGACCGTCAAAGTGCCTGCGGCCTACGTCCAACAATACGGGCACAACTATCGACAGCGCCCGGTGGACGGAGACCGGCGACGATGAGCGCGCAGAGCACGTCACCCGAGCGCTTTACGACCGCTGAGGCCTGTATCGAGTGGCTGATCGCCCGAGCCGGCAAGACACTGCGTGTCGGTGCACCGCTGGGCCTGGGCAAACCGGCCACGCTGCTCAACGCGCTCTATCAGCGTGCCAAAGCCGATCCCGAGATCAAGCTGACTCTCATCACCGCGTTGTCGCTCGACCCGCCCAAGGCTGGGTCGGAGCTGGAGGCGCGGCTGATGGACCCGATCGTGGCCCGAATCTTCGAGGATTATCCCGGCCTGGATTACATGGCCGACGTAAAGGCCAATACGGTGCCGGATAACATCACCATATCGGAGTTCTTCTTCCAACCCGGTGCGCTGCTCGGCAGTTCTTATGCCCAGCGCCATTATCGCTCGGTCAACTATACCCACGCAGCCCGCGATCTGATGGACGCCGGGGTGAACGTTCTCATGCAGATGATCGCCCCCGGCACGTCGGCCGATACGGTTTCGCTGTCGTGCAACACCGATGTCACGCTGGATCTGATGCCGGTGATCGAGGCGATGCGCCAAGCCGGTAACGAGACCGGCGATGCGCCGTTGGTGCTCGGCCAGCTCAATACGCGCCTGCCCACCATGACGCGCAGCGCCCTGGTATCACGAGAGCGCATCGATGGGCTGTTCGAGGGCCCGGCTGCCGATTTCAAACCGTTCGGTGCGCCTGCGGCGCCCGTGCCCACCGCCGACTACGCGATTGCCGCGCGTGTGACCGCGCTGCTGGCCGACGGCGGCACGCTCCAGATCGGTATCGGCAGTCTGTCGGACGCCATTGCCTGGTGCGCTGACCTGCGTCAGAACGACAACGCTGCCTTCGCCCGCGTGATCGATCGCCTGGAACCGGGCAGCGCCGAGCGGGCGCTGATCGAGCGCTACGACGGCTATCAGCCGTTTTCGGACGGGCTTTACGGCTCTACCGAAATGCTGGTGGATGCCTACCTGCATCTGTATCGCGCCGGCGTTATCAAGCGCGCGGTCTATGACGATCTTGCCGTGCAGCGCCTGGTAGCCCGCGGCGCGCTGTCGTCTGCGGTGACGATAGACAGCTTGGACGCCCTGTGCGACGCGGGCGCGATCCACGAGCACCTGAGCGAGGCCGATGTAGCTTATCTGCGCCGGATCGGCGTGTTCCGCGAGGACGTGCGCCTGATAGATGGCTTACTCACGGCCGACGGCGTCGAGACCCCCACAAACCCGGATCTGTCGGATTCGGCCAGCCGCCAGTGCATGAATCACTACATGCTGGGCGTGCGACTTTCGGGCGCCACGCTCGTTCACGGCGGTTTCTTTCTGGGCCCCACGGCTTTTTACGACCGGCTCAAAGCACTTGCGCCCGACGAGCGCGAGCTCTTTCACATGACGAGCGTGGGCCAGATCAACCAGCTTTACGGCGACGAGCCGCTCAAGCGCGCCCAGCGGGTCAAGGCACGCTTCGTGAACACCGCCATCAAGGTCAGCCTGGACGGGGCCGTCGCGGCCGACGGGTTGGATGACGGCCGCGTGCTGTCCGGGGTAGGCGGACAATATAATTTCGTGGCCCAGGCCCACGAGCTGGCCGACGCACGCTCGATTCTGTGTATCCGGGCTACCCGGTCAGGGCCCGACGGGCGCGAGTCCAATATCGTCACGCGCTACGGCTACAACACCATCCCGCGTCACCTGCGCGATATCGTGGTGACCGAATACGGCGTTGCCGATCTGCGCGGGGCCAACGACGAAGCCATCGCGATCGCGCTGATCGAGATCGCCGACGCCGAGTTTCAGGACGCGCTACGCGAGGCGGCCGTCAAAGCGGGCAAGCTCTCTGCGAGCTACACGATTCCCGAGCGCGCGCGCCGTAATACCCCGGCCTGGCTGGCCGGCGTGTTCGACGCCTGTGGCGGCGCCGGCAGCTGGCCGCGTTATCCCTACGGCAGTGATTTCACGCCCACCGAGGACACGCTTATCACTGCGCTCAAGCGTTTTGCCGGGCGCTCCAAGCCGCAGCTGGCCGGTGTGCTGGTCAAAGGGCTTGCGACCCACGCGCGTGATCGTCGGGCGGCCGTCGATTATCTGGAGCGTATGGAGCTGGCGCGGCCAGCGGGTGCGAAAGAGCGGCTTCTGGCCCGTGTGGTAACCGCCGCGCTGCGGGACGCCGGGCATCTGGGCGCCTCGTGAGCGATTGTCTGGCAAGCCCTGAGGCACTGACACGCGCGCTCTCAGCGACCGGCTATATCGCCGACGATGAGCTGGCCACCACGCTGTATTTGGCCGCCGCCCTGGCGCGCCCTGTACTCGTCGAAGGTCCGGCCGGCGTGGGCAAGACCGCAATCGCGCAGGCGCTCGGCCAGGCGCTGGGCGCCTCGCTGCATCGCCTGCAGTGTTATGAAGGCTTGGACGCCAGCCAGGCGCTCTACGACTGGGACTATCCGCGACAGTTTATGGCCATCCGCCTGGCGGAAGCTGCGGATACGGCCATCGATGCGGGCGCGCTGTACAGCGAACGCTATCTGCTGGCACGCCCGATTCTGGCGGCCCTGTCCGAACCCCAACGCGCGGTTTTGTTGATCGACGAGCTGGACCGGGCCGATGAAGCCTTCGAAGCCCTGCTGCTCGAGGTGCTGGCCGACTGGCAGATCACCATCCCCGAATACCGCACGATACGGGCGGCCGCGCCGCCGCTCGTCGTCATCACCGGCAACCGCACGCGTGAACTGTCGGATGCGGTGCGCCGGCGCTGTCTGTATGCGTGGATTGACTATCCCGAACCGGCGCACGAGCGGGCGGTGCTTGCCGCTCGGCTACCGGGTATCGACAATGCCCTGGCCGAACAGATCACGCAGTTCGTGGCTCGTGTGCGAGCGCTCGATCTGGCCAAGACGCCCGGCCTGTCGGAGTCGCTGGACTGGGCGCGCGCGCTCATCACCGTAGGCGCCACGGATCTGGCCCACGAGCGTGTACCCGCTACGCTGGCTGCTCTCGTGAAAGACCCGGGCGATATTGAGCAGTTGGCCGCGCACTGGCAGTCGCTCATCGACGATCTGGCCCGGTGACACGCCCGTGAGCGGGGCCGAGACCGCCGGCTGGTCGGCCGCGCGCGCCATGGCCGCGTTCGCCGAGCGCCTGCGAGCGGCCGGGCTGGCCGTCGGCGCCGGCGAGGTTCAGACCGCGCTGCGCGCGCTCGCGGTACTCGGCGTGGCGCCCGTGGCGCGCATCCGTGCAGCGCTGGCCGCTGTGCTGGTACGGGATATCGCGGATCGGCCGGTTTTCGACGCCGTATTCGAGCAGTTCTGGCTCGACCCTATCGCAGCACCCGGTGTGGAGGTGCCATCAGAAGAGCCGCCGGCCGAGGCGGGGGAGTGCCGTATCGACTCGGCCGCGGGCTATCGCTATCGAGCCACTCGTCAAGAAGCCGTCGAGCACGCCGCCCGGCCGGACGAGGCGCGCGGAGCGGCAGCACGTGGTCCGGCTCCCTCGGCCGACTATGCAGCGGTCTCCCCGGCCGAGCAGGCTCGCCTGCGCGAGCTGGCCCGCCGGGCGGCGCGACGGCTGGCCCGGGCGCGTCTGCGCCGCCAGGTTCGCGGCGGCCATCAGACCATCGACTGGCCGGCCACGCTCAGGGTCAGTCTGCGCCACGGCGGCGAGTTGATCCGGTTTCCGCGGCGACGCGCCGTACACCGGCGTCTGCGTTTGCTCGTACTGGTGGACGTCAGCCATTCCATGCGTCAGTACAGCGAGCTGAGCGTGGCATTCGTGCGCGCGTTGGCGGGCTGTTGTCACGGCGTGGATATCGCCCGCTTTGCCGATCGCGCGGTTGACGCGCCCGGCGCGGCCGGCGGCGGCACGCGCATCGGCGAGAGTCTGGCCGAGGCGCTGGCCCGGCCCGGCCGCCGCGTCGATCGTCATACGGTCGTTCTGATCGTCTCGGAGGGCTGGGACGCCGGCAGTCGCGCGACGCTCGAGCGCGAGCTCGCGCGCCTGGCCAAGCGGGCGGCTGCACTCTACTGGCTGGACCCGCTGCTGGCGCACCCGGGCTATTTTGAAAGCGCGGCCGGGGTGCACCACGACAGCCCCCACGTCGACCGTATTCTAGCGGCCCGCAGCGTTGCCACGCTGGCGGCCGGGCTGCGCGATCTGCCGGCGTTTCGCGGCTAGCCGCGTCTCAGCCGCCGCCGATCAGGCCGCGCAGCCGGCTGATCAGCTCGGCCACGCGCTGGGCGATCGAGGGCGGCGTATCGCCCACGACAAAGCGCTCGGCGCCGATCAGCTGGCCGTCGTCGGTGACGGCCGCGACCTGCCAGTGTCCGCTGGGATCTGCCCCCAGCGCGGTCTTGTGGCTCCAGGCACGATAGCCGCGTTCACGGGTGCCGCCGACGATATCCAGGGGGATACGATCGACGACCTCGCCGTTATGAGACCACACGTGAAAGATCTGTTGCTTGAGTCCGCGCGGCGCCTTGATGGCTGAAAATACATAGAGCCCGTTGGCAGCCAGCGCCTGCGGCGCAAAACGTGTCTGATCGGCGCCCGGCTGACGGTTCTGCGTGTCCATCTGCGTGGTCACGACCATGCGCTTGGCCGACAGCGTGGCCGGCGGGATCCAGAAACGCACGCCCCAGGCGGTGCCGGCCAGGGCCACTGAGAGCGCGGCCATCAGCAGCCACCGGCTCCAATGGCGGGTACGGATCACGTCATTGAAGCTGGGCAGGGCACAACCTGCGGTCACCACCGAGGCAATCGCAATCGTCGTGCCGGTGGTCATCGAGCCGATGATGGGCCCGGCGGCCAGCAGCGCTACGAACAGAGTAAACGCGTGATAGCCAAAGAATAGCGAGCGCCTGGCGGCGATGCCGTCGTAGTACAGCGGGTCCACCGCCGAGGCCACGGCAGCCGCGATGATCAACAGCGTGAACAGACACTGCGGCGAGCTCCAGGTGGTGCTCGCGATAAAAAACGGCAGCACGAAGAATAGCGTTTCCTGATGCAGCGCCTGGGTGGCAAAACGCACCGCCAGAATCGGCAGTCGTTCGCCCATCCAGCGGGCCAGCCAGCGATGCAGCAAGCCTTCGAATAACAGAGCGATCCAGCCCACCAGCATCAGTACGGTCAGCCACTGAGCCAGTGCGTTCTGGCGCTGCACCAAAAAATAACTGCCCAGACCCAGCGCGAATGAAGCCACCGGCAGGAAGCGCCGCCAACGCAGCACAAAACGGCCGATCCGGCTGTCCATGCAGGTCTGCATCAAGCGTTCGAAGCGCCCGGCAGAGGCGGGCGTATCGGTCGCACTAGGTTGCGTCATTCAAGAGACCGGCATGGGCTGAACACAGGGCCAGCTTAAGACCAACAGGCAGAACGCTGCACAACGATCGACTTGCAACCAGCGCGCGTGGCCCGCACGTACCGACAAGTCACACAGTGATAACATGTGTATTTGATCGATAGCCGCTTGAGCGATCGAGGCCAGTATGAGTGATTTCAAGGGTATCCCGGTGGTCACCGGGTCCAAGATTCAAAAGCCTAACGGCACGCGCGCCATCAAGAACGGCATGAAGGCATCCAAGAAGGCTGCTGCCGTACCGATCGGGCGCAAGCCCGACTGGCTGCGCGCGCGCCTGCCGTCCGGTGGGGCCTACGGTGAGGTCAAGGCCAACGTGCGCAAGCACCAGCTGGCCACCGTGTGCGAAGAGTCGATGTGCCCGAACATCGGCGAGTGCTGGAGCCACGGCACCGCGACCATCATGATCATGGGTGACACCTGCACGCGGGCTTGTCGCTTCTGCGCCGTTGACACGGGCAACCCGCATGGCTGGCTGGATGCCAATGAGCCCGAGCACTGCGCGGACTCGGTCGAGATCATGGGCCTGAACTATATCGTGCTCACCTCGGTTGATCGCGATGATCTCGACGACGGCGGTGCCCAGCACTACGCCGACTGCGTGGCCGCCATCAAACGCCGCACGCCCGAAACCCGCGTGGAGGCTTTGGCGCCGGATTTCTCGGGCCGTCTGCACGATGTGGAAACCGTGGTGGATTCCGGCCTGGAGGTCTTTGCCCAGAACGTGGAGACCGTGGAGCGGCTGACCCACACCGTGCGTGATGCCCGCGCCGGCTATCGCCAGACGCTCGACGTGCTGGCCCACGCCAAAAAGCACAACCCGAACGTACTGACCAAAACCTCGCTCATGCTGGGCTTGGGTGAAACCGAAGATGAAATCGCCCAGGCGCTGGATGACCTGAAAGCGGTTGGCGTGGATATCGTCACCTTCGGCCAGTACCTGCGGCCGACGGTCAATCACCTGCCGATCGATCGCTACGTGCCGCCGGCAGACTTCAAGAAATATCGCCAGTGGGGCCTGGCGCGTGGCTTCCTGGAGGTCGTCTCTGGCCCGCTGGTACGCAGCTCTTATCGCGCGGATCGCGTGTTCGACCAGAACAACGCCGGTCTCGAAGAAACGGCCTAAGTTCGCATAACAGAAACCATGCACAAGAAAAAACCCGGCAGGCGAACCTGCCGGGTTTTTTTTACGTCGGGCGCCGGTAAGCGGGGCGCCAGCCAGGGGCATCTAGCCGAGCGCCGGCTGGCCGTTGGAGGCCGACAGGCCGCCGTCGACGGGCAGATTCACGCCGTTGACGAAGCGTGCGTCCTCGCTGGCCAGAAACACGATCACATCCGCGACCTCCTCGGCCTCGGCAGCGCGGCCCATGGGCATACGCTCGGCGAACTTGGCCATCAGGGCTTCGTTGTCGAACATGTCTTCGGTCATGTCCGAGCGCGTGAAGCTCGGGCAGATCGCGTTCACGCGCACGCCGGTATCGCGATAATCCAGGGCCACCGCGCGGGTGAAGTTGGAGACCGCGCCCTTGCTGGTGTTGTAGGTGGCAAAGTTCCAGTCGCCGCCCAGGCCAGACACCGACGAGGTGTTGACGATGCAGCCGCCGCGTTCCTTGAGGTGTGGCATGGCCGCGCGGGTGCAATAGAACACGCCGTCCACGTTGATGGACATCACCTTACGCCAGGCCTCGTCGTCGACCTCGGCGATGGGGCCGCCGTCGGCCACGCCGGCGTTGTTGACCAGCACGTCCAGCCCGCCGAACTGGTCGACCACGGCCTGCATCAGTGCATCGACCGCGGCCGGGTCGGAGACGTCCGCGGCGTGGATCATCACCTTGTTCTTGTCGGCGATGACGCCGAGCAGGTCTTCGAGCTTGTCACGGGTGCGACCCACGAGCACCACGTTGGCGCCCTCGGCGACGAAATGCTTGGCCGCGGCCGCGCCGATGCCGGAGCCGGCACCGGTCACGACGACGGTCTTGTTGGCAAAACGATCACTCATAGAACATCCTGTCCTGGTTGGGCGCGCGAACCGTGCCGCGCTTGATCCATGACCGGACTATGCCGCTTTGTCGGCCAGAACTAAACCCGTTGCAGAGCCTGTTCGGACCGTGAGTTCTATACGTTTGCGCGTCGGGCGTTTCAGCCCTGGGCGTTATCGAAGATCATGATGCCCCAGGCCAGATGCCCGGCGTTGCCGGCATCCACCCAGTGCTGCAGGCCGTTTTTCATGTTGGCGATATAGGTATCGGAGATCGCCGAGCCGGCCAGCTCGCTCTCACGGGCTTCGAGCATCTTCTTGATGCCGCCGTAGTGACGGGGCACCTGATGGGTGTGGTCCTCGAAGGTTCGCTCGGTCAGGCCTCGGGTGGTCAGCTCTTTGCGATAGAAACCGGGCGAGCCCATGGTTTCCAGCTGGATCCGATCGAGCACCGGGCCCAATACGCCGTCCGGGCAGTCGTCGGCCATCATCGGGTCGGTGAAGATGAACACACCGCCGGGCTTTAAGACGCGCACGGCCTCATCGAGCACGCGGGTGCGATTGCCCGAGTGCAGCATGGCGTCCTGTGACCAGACCACGTCGAAGGTGTCGTCATCATAGGGGATGTTTTCGAAATCCCCGTCGACGATGGTCACCCTGTCGGCCAGGCCGCGTTCGTCGTTCTGTTTCCGGCCGCGCTCGTTCTGCACCTCGGACAGGTTCAGCGATACGGTCTCCGCCCCGTAGTGCTCGGCGACATAGCGTGCCGAGCCGCCGTAGCCGCCGCCGATGTCGAGCATCTTGGCGCCTGCGCCCAGTTTGTCCTCGATAAGCGTGCACATGTGGGCCACGGTGCGGTGGCTGGCCGGGATGACGTCTTCGGCGTCGTCCTGATACAGGCCGATGTGGATGTCTTCGCCGCCCCAGAGGCGCGAGTAGAAGTTATCCGCATCGTCGCTGTTGTAGTAGTTCTGCGCGGTCTTGACCGCGTCGGAATACTGCTCGCTCATGCGTGGCTCCTGTTATCGCGTGCCTTCGGCGTCTTCGTCTTCCGTGAGATAGCTCTTCTCGGCTACGTGGATGAAGAAATCCGGATCTTCTTCCTTGTAGCTGGACTGGAAGTCGCCGTAGGTGGTCACGCGCTGGAAGCCCACCTGGTGCATCAGATCGTGCACATAGGCCTTGCGCAGCGGGAACATGTTCAGGTGATACACCGAATTGTCGTCGGTGAACTCGTAGCGGAAACGGGCCAGGCCCTCGTCCACGTGCTCGGGCTCGGCGGACACGCCTTCGCCGCAGTAGTAGTACTTGTGGGACGGCCCGCCGGTGGTGCCGTCGAGCAGGGCGTCGTAGTTGCGCTGGTCGAGGATCAGGATGCCGTCGTGCTTGAGCATGGCATAGAACTCTGCCAGGGTCCGGCGCCGGTCATGCTCGTTGAAGATATGGGTGAACGAGTTGCCCAGGCAGATGATGGCGTCGTAGCGACCGACCATATCGCGGGTCATCCAGCGCCAGTCGGAGTGCACGGTCTTCAGGATATGGCCGCGCTGGCGAGCGTTCTCGAAGGCTTTGGCCAGCATCTGCGGGCTGCCATCAACGCTGGCGACGTCGAAGCCGGCCCGGCGCAGCTGTACGGAGTGGAAACCGGTGCCACAGGCGGCGTCGATGACCGTGTGACAGTTGTGCTTGCGCAGCACGTCAATGAAGAAATTGCCCTCGCTGGCCGCACGTCCGTCCCAGTCGATCAGATCGTCCCAGCGTTCGACGAAATCATGCACATATTCGTGCTGATAATGGTCGGTCTGTCGGATTTCAGTCGGGTCGGCCCCGAAATCCTGTTGGCGTTGAAACATCGGATCGGCTGCCGTATCGCTACGACTCATACACAACTCCTTTCGTCGCAGCCGGTCCCCTGCAGGCGTCCTCGTCAGCCACGACTCATACAAATGGATCAGCCCTACCGTAGGCAGAGGGTTGTGACCCTGCAATTGCGATACGCGCTTAGGTGCGGCGTCCTGGCTGCATCGGATCGGCGCTAGGCGCTGTATCCTCAAGCCTTACAGCGATCACGGTGTTGCCGCGGGTCGAATTGCGATCCGATTTCGATCACCGGCGAATTTGCGCAGATTGAAGAGCCAACCATGCGACATTTCACAGCGCTGTATATGCGCCTCGATGCCACCACGGCAACCAACCCCAAGGTGGCGGCCATGCGCGAGTACTTCGCCAACGCGCCGGCCGCCGATGCGGCCTGGGCGGTGTCGTTTTTGTGCGGGCGCCGTATCAAGCGTTTGATCGCCGGGCCGCGTCTGCGTGAATGGGTGGCCGAGGCCATCGATATGCCGATGTGGCTGGTCGAGGAGTCGTACTCGGCCGTGGGTGACTCGGCCGAAACCATGACGTTACTGCTCGATGAGCTGGGCGCGGGCAGCGACGGGCTGGACGTGCCCCTGCATGAATGGGTCGAGGATCGTATCCTGCCCTTGAAGAACGCGGACGAGGACGAGCAGAAGGCCCGTCTTCTAGGCTGGTGGCAAGAGTTACCGACCGAAGCCCGCTTTACCCTCAACAAATTGCTGACCGGCGCGTTCCGGGTCGGTGTGTCACGGCGCCTGGTCACGCGGGCGCTCGCTGAATACGCCGATATCGAACCGGCGCGCGTGGCCCACCGCTTGATGGGCAACTGGCAGCCGACGCCGGATTTTTTTGCGCGCCTGATCGACCCCGAAGACCGCGGCGAAGACGCGGCCCAGCCGTATCCGTTCTTCCTGGCCTCGCCGGTGGAGGACGCGCCGATCGATAAGGTCGCCGATCTGGGCCCGCGCGAGGCCTGGCACGCCGAATGGAAATGGGACGGTATCCGCGCCCAGATCATTCGGCGGGCCGGCCAGTGTCATATCTGGTCGCGCGGGGAGGATCTCATGGAAGGGCGTTTTCCCGAGCTGGAGGCCGCCGCGGCCCACCTGCCCGAGGGGTCGGTGATCGACGGCGAAATTCTGGCGTGGGAAGCCGGCGACACCCTGCCTTTGCCGTTTGCACGGCTGCAGCGCCGGATTGGCCGGCTCAAGCCGTCGGCGGCCATGCAGAAGAAACACCCCGTCCGGTTTTTCGCCTACGACTGCATGGAGGCTGACGGCGCCGATGTCCGCGATGCGCCGTTGGAAACCCGTCGCGACCACCTGACCCGCCTGCTCGCCGACGTCGATACGCGTATCGCTGTCTCCGAGCCCGTGGCCGCAGATTCGTGGGCCGCACTGGCCGCCCTACGCGATCAGTCGCGCGAGTACGCCACCGAAGGCTTCGTGCTCAAGCGCCTTGGCTCGCCGTATCGCACCGGCCGGGTGCGCGGCGACTGGTGGAAATGGAAGATTGACCCCTATTCGATCGACGCCGTGCTGCTCTACGCCCAACCAGGCAGCGGGCGGCGCTCCAACCTGTTGACCGACTATACGTTCGCGGTCTGGGACGGCGACGAGTTGGTGCCTTTTGCCAAGGCCTACTCCGGGCTCACCGATAAAGAGATCCGCCAGGTGGACTCCTGGATTCGCAAGAACACCAAAGAGCGCTTCGGCCCGGTGCGCTCGGTCACGCCGCATCACGTCTTCGAGCTGCATTTCGAAGGTATTCAGGCGTCCAATCGGCACAAATCGGGCATCGCGGTGCGCTTTCCACGCATCGCCCGCTGGCGCACTGACAAGCCGCTGGAAGAAGCCGATACGTTAGACGGCGTGAAAGCATTACTGCCGCCCAACGAGCAGGCTTCGTTGTCGTAACGTATGGGGCCGAATCACGGGCAGAGCTTTTACCGGCCGCGCCAAGCCTTATTATCCAGCCATGACCAAAAAGCCTGAGCCAACAAAACAGCCCACGCGTATCCGCTGGGTGGAGATGACCTGGAAAGACTATATCCGGGTCGGGGCGGGTATTGTCTTTTTCGTATTGGGCATCGCCGGGCTGGTGCTGCCGATCCTGCAGGGCGTGTTGTTCTTGATCGTCTCGGCTATCTTGCTGGCGCCGTATTCGCTCTGGGTGCAGAAACAGCTCATCCGTTTCGAGCAGAAATTTCCATGGGTCGCTGAAAAAGCGCGCGGCCTGACATCGCGCTGGAGCCGCAAGAACGCCGACGATGAGTGAGGCCGAAAGGCAAGAAGTCACGCCGGACGTGGATGCGCGTATCACCGCCTGGTTCGCCGAGCGCGACTGGCATGTCTTTGATTTCCAGCGCGACGCCTGGGCGGCGCAAGCGGCCGGCGAGTCCGGCCTGATCCACGCGCAGACCGGCACCGGCAAAACGCTGGCGGCCTGGTTTGGGGCGATCAATCGCTGGTGGGCCGAAACGTCGGACGAGACCGCCACACCCGGCCTGACCGTGCTCTGGATTACCCCGCTGCGCGCGCTGGCGGCCGATACCACGGGCCATCTGGAGCGCTCGGCCGCCGAGCTGGGCCTGGCCTGGTCGGTCGAGCGCCACACGGGCGATACCAAATCGAGTGTGAAGGCCCGCCAGCGCAAGAAGCTGCCGAGCGCGCTCGTGACCACGCCCGAGTCGCTCAATCTGCTGTTGTCCTATGCCGATCACGAGTCGATGTTCGCCAACATCCAGACCGTGGTGGTCGATGAATGGCACGAACTGCTCTCGACCAAGCGCGGCGTCGCCCTCGAGCTGGGGCTATCGCGGCTGCGGGCGATCAATCCGCGACTGGCTACCTGGGGCCTATCGGCCACGCTGGCCAATCTGGACGAGGCCGGCGCGGCGCTGACCGGCGGGCGAGCGGTCACGCGTATCCGCGGTGCAGTGCCGGCCACGACCGAGATCACCGCTCTTCTGCCGGAGACGGTCGATCGTTTTCCCTGGGCCGGGCATATGGGCACCCAGATGGTGCAGCCGGTGATCGACGCGCTGGCCGCCGCCCGGACTACGTTGTTGTTCACCAACACCCGCAGCCAGGCCGAGCTCTGGCATCAGGCGCTGATCCGCGCCCGGCCCGACTGGCTGGCGAAGATCGCGCTGCATCACGGCTCCCTGGATCGCGAACTGCGCGACACGGTTGAGGCCATGATCGCCGACGGGCGCCTGGCCTGTGTGGTGGCCACCTCCAGCCTGGATCTGGGCGTGGATTTCTCGCCGGTGGATCAGGTGATCCAGGTGGGCAGCCCGAAAGGCGTGGCGCGCCTGCTGCAGCGCGCCGGGCGCTCCGGTCATCGGCCGGGCGTGCCCAGTAAGATTTTGTGCGTGCCTACCCATGCCTTCGAGCTGGTCGAGATTGCTGCGGCGCGCAAGAAAGCCCTGGCCGGCGAGCTGGAAGCACGCCGCCCGCTGACCGGCGCGCTCGACGTGCTGGCCCAGCATCTGGTCACCCGTGCCTTGGGCAGCGCGACCGACGGCGGCGTGGCACCCGAGACGCTTTACGACGAGATCGTGGACACCCATGCCTATCGCGATATCACGGCGGATGAATGGCAATGGACACTGGATTTCGTGACCCGCGGCGGGGCCGCGCTCTCGGCCTATCCGGAATTCCGGCGTGTGGATATCGGCGAGGACGGGCGGCTGTCGGTCGGCGACAAACGCATCGCCCGGCGGCATCGCATGACCATGGGTACGATCACCTCGGATGCGGCCATGACCGTGCAATGGGTCAAGGGCGGGCGGCTCGGCACCGTGGAGGAGCGCTTCATCGCCCAGCTGAAGCCGGGCGATGTGTTCCTGTTCTCCGGCCGCCTGCTGGAGCTGGCGCGCGTGCGTGATCTTACGGCCTACGTGAAATCGGCCACCCGCAAGAATCGTCAGGTGCCGCGCTGGGCCGGCGGGCGCATGGCCATTTCCGGCACGCTGGCCGATGCCATCCGCGAGCTGCTGGAAGCCGCCCGCGACGGCCGCTACGAGGAGCCGGAGCTGTCGGCCATCCGTGATCTGCTGGAGCTGCAGAAACACTGGTCCGCGCTCCCCGCGGCCGACGAGCTGCTGGTCGAGCACGTCACCTCGCGCGAGGGCCGACACTGGTTCTTTTATCCGTTTGCCGGCCGGCTGGCCCACGAGGGCCTCTCGGCGCTGGTCGCCTGGCGGCTGGCGCGCATGCACAAGGCCACGTTCCGGTTTTCGGTCAACGATTACGGCTTCGAGCTGGTGACCCGCTCCAAGGTAGATTTCACCGTGGACGAGCTGCGGGCCGCGTTCTCGCCGGATGATCTGGTCGATGATCTGCTGACCTGTCTCAACGCCTCGGAGCTGGCCAAGCACGCGTTCCGCGACATCGCACGTATCGCCGGGCTGGTGTTCTCCGGTTATCCCGGCCAGACCATGAGCGCACGCCAGGTCCAGGCCTCTAGCGGGCTGGTCTATGACGTGCTGGCCCGCTACGACGCCGAGAACCGCCTGCTCACCCAGGCCCGCGACGAAGTGCTGGCCCGAGAGCTGGAAATCGACCGGCTCCGGGCCGCTCTTGCCCGTATCGGCGCACAATCGATCCGCCTCGCCGAGCCGCCGCGGCTGACCCCCTTAGGCTTTCCGCTCTGGGTCGAGCGGGTCGCCTCCCAGGTGACCAACGAATCCTGGAAGGACCGGGTGGCGCGGATGACGGTGCAGTTGGAGAAGGCGGCGGATCGGTAATTTTTTAGGCTCGTTCGCTGCGATTTATTCACGAGCCGCTTTGACCGGGCGGTTTTGCATCGCCTGGGCGGAAAGCACCGGCGAATCCAGCGCCGAGGATGGGTGTCATTACGGTCTACACTCATCGCTAACGCCTTTTTACTCTGGCGACCCGATTCGACCAAGCTCGTTCATGCCGTGGAACGGCGTGACACCGATTGTCGAGAAGATGGTGTTCGTAAGTGAGTGTCTGCGCCAGAGCGATACGGTCAGCGGTTTGTGCCAGCGGTAAGCATCAAAAGAATGACGGATTATAACCGAATCAAGCGCTATGCCGAGTTCGGTTCGGACGGCTTGTTCTAGCGCTCAAGAGATTTTCCGCAATATTTTACATCTTGCGCCAGCGGATCATCGAGCCTCCACCCAATACACGATTGATGCCCGGCGCGTGACGGATTTGTAAGTTTTTGCAGAATCATCTTCCCCGGATTGCCTTAGGGCAAGAGCGGCTACGACCGTCTAAGGGAGAAACCATGCTGGTGCACACATCCGCTATCGGTGTAGTTGATCCGTGCACATACTTTTGCTTCGCCACTCTTTTGGTTCCGGCCGATACGAGGGAGGATCGCGCTGTTAGCTTCTCTTGCGAAATCTGTGTATAGCGTGTTTTGCGTCAGCTTCGTACATTGAGGCTCCGACGAAAAGAACCGGCGATATTTGATAAAGCGTTGGTCTTTAGGAATGATATATGCACGCTGACCAGTACGTTTTCACGGGCTTAGAGCAGACTGAAGTCCGCTGAGCTGGACCCCGTTGTTTGGA
>DCKU01000050.1:3155-16236 GCA_002320455.1 Salinisphaera sp. UBA1666 | reverse complement strand
GGAAGCTCTGCACAACCTGTCGCGGTCGCGCCGGGTGCTTTGCGCGTGGCTGGCGAGGAAGGGCGCGCGTAGCGTGCTTGTTGCACGCCAGCGTGCCTTGACGAAGACCAGGCGCGCGCAAAGCCCCGGCCCCGAAGGGGTTCGGCCTCAAATGCGCCGCTACAGCGTTGCCGAGCTGGACCTGCCAATAAGGCAGGCGCTGCGCTCGGACGCCTCGTATCAACGCATTTGACCTTGAAAATCTTTCCATGGCGAACGCGAGCCGCGAGAGGTTATGCAGAGCTTCCCTAAATGCCCCAGCTGGCACGCCGCGGCGGCGCATTGAACGAAAAGCTAGATTTTCATCTCGCCCGGGCGCGGTATGCTCGACAATAGCGAGTTTTGAGAGGCGACGGGCCGCCGCGGCCGGGAGATGAATAATGCAAACCAAGCGACTGAATCTGGTCGACACTGCCTGGCTTAACGTCGACACGCCCAATGCGCCGATGCAGGTCGGGGGGCTACTGACGTTTCAGCTGCCCGACGACGCGCCGGCCGATTTCTGTGCCACATTGTTTGAGCGCTGGCGCACCCATGCGGTGGCCGAACGGCCGTGGAACCAGCGGCTGCGCGGCGGGCGCTGGCGTAACGTCGCGCCCGAGTGGGAACTGCTGGATGCCATCGACATCGAGTATCACTTTCGTCACTCGGCGCTGCCGTCGCCCGGCGGCGAGCTCGAGCTGGGGACGCTGACCTCGCGCCTGCACAGCAACCCGATCGATCTGACACGCCCGCCCTGGGAGTGTCATCTGATCGAGGGGCTGGCCGGTAACCGGTTCGCGCTCTATCTCAAGATTCATCATTCGCTGCTCGACGGCGTGGCCGGCATGCGTCTTTTAGCCCGGGCGCTGGCCCAGGACCCGGCCGAGCGTGACCGTCCGCCGTTCTGGGCCATCGCGCCCAAAAAATCCAGCCGCTCTAAAACGCCCGATGCACAGCGGCCCGGACTGTATCGGGCGGCGGCGCAGATCGTGGGCGAAGCCAGCGAGCAGGTCTCTTCGCTGTCGGGCTTTGCCGGTATCGTGCGCGATATGCTGCGCAGCGCCCGCTCGGGCACCGGCAGCATGGGCCTGCCGTTTGCCGCGCCCAGCTCGGTGTTGAACGGCCGCATCACCTCGCCTCGGCGTTATGCCACCCAGCTGTACTCGCTGGCCGAGTTCAAGTCTCTGGCGGCCAACGCTGGTGTCACCATCAACGACATCATCTTGACCGTCTGTGGCACCGCCTTGCAGCGCTATCTGCATGAAATCGGCGAGCTGCCCTCGCGAGACCTGACGGCGGGTATTCCGGTCTCGGTGCGCCCGGCCGACGAAGCCGACGATGAAGAGCTCGGCAACGCCATCACGTTCATCATCGCCAACCTGGCGACCACCGAGAACGACACCGCGACACGGCTGGCGCGCATCGCTGAGTCCACCCGATCAGCAAAGGCCAGCCTGGAAAAACTCTCCGGGGCGGCCATCACGCAGTACACGGTGGCACTTATGGCGCCGTATATCCTGTCGCTGGTGTCGGGCATGGCCGGGCGTACGCGCCCCGTGTTCAACGTCACGATTTCGAACCTGCCGGGGCCGAAAGAAGAGCTGTTCGTTGAGGGCGCCCGCATGGAAGCGTTCTTCCCGACGTCGCTGGTTACCCACGGACAGGCGCTGAATATCACGATTCACGGCTATGCCGACACGCTGGGGTTTGGCTTTATCGGCTGTCGCGACAGCCTCCCGTCGCTGCAGCACATCGCAGTCTACGCCGGCGAAGCGCTGGACGAGCTGCGGGCTCTCTACGGTTCGAAGACATCCAAGTCGGGTGGCAAGTCGACCGCTTCAGGCACCCGATCGACGACGGCTAAGCGACGCACGAAAAAGACGAGCGGCAACGGCCAGAAGCCCGCGACCGATTCGTGATCTACACGGGCGGCGCGTCGGGTCTGTCGCATTTTGCCATTATATGATGTCAATATAGATGAGGCTTGAACACGCTGATCTGCGGCAGCGCTTAGTAGCACACGGCGCCCGGCGATCGGCAATCAGAGGCATTTATGTCGGCAACGGTTTTAGGCTGTCCGATCGGCGCGGATCTGGACGCCCGCATCGTGCGCATGATCGATGACCTGCGTCGCGCGCCGGCCTCGGTCGAGCGCCAGGCCATCATCGAGCTCATCATCGAAATGACCGATGTATCGTTTAAATATCACTTCGTGCGGCCCTTGAAGGGCCTGGGCATCGGATTTGCGACCCGCAAAAGCATCGATGTGGGGCTGCTGGGCGCCATGCGCGTGATCCGCTCGAGTCTGTCGCGCGTTGTGGGGCACCTGGACGATGAGCAGGCTGCGCGACTGGCCGATTATTTAGCCGATGCCTACTTCGCCGACGCGGCCCGCCAATCGTCCTAAACAAAATGCGCCGGGTCAGTACCCGGCGCGTTTGGGTCTGTCGGGTGCCGTAGGTTACCAACGACCGAAGAACCCGCGGTCACGGTCGTGACGGCGCTCGTGGTAGTGGCCATAGTCGCGATGGTGTCGATAGGCACGCCGGTTGTCGCGCCAGCCGCGATGATGGCCATAGCGCCGGCGCTCGTAGCGGCGGTCGTTGTAATAGCCGCGTCGGTCGTCGTGATGACGATGCCCGCCCACGTTAACGCGGGTAAACGGCGCGGCCACGTTGACACCGTCGTGACGATCCACGCCGACATGCGTAAACGGGGCACGGATATCGATGCCGGCCTGCGCGTTGGATGTCACGCCCAGCAGCCCTAGGCTGGCGATCGCCAATACCGAGGCCAGACGGCGAGACATCGAACGGATGGCGGAGTTTGTCGAAATATCCATGAACGGCTCCTTGAAAGCCGCCGTGTGCGGCTTTGTCCTTTTGTTCAGCATGAATTTAACGACTGCGCATGAATCGTTCATTAACGATTTAACGAACTGAATTTATCGCTGGGCCGCGAATCACCGGCCGTACGTTTATACTTCCGGCCTTGGTTTTTGCGCGCGTCGCCCAGCCCGCGGCGCGACACGCGGTGGGTAGACGAGCGTTCTATGAGTGCGGATACGAGTCAGGAGCAGGGCCCGTCCGGCGCGGGAAACAACTTTCTGCGCAATCTGATCGCCGAGCAGATCGCCACCGGCGAGCACGCCGGCCCGGTCGTCACCCGTTTTCCGCCGGAGCCCAACGGCTATCTACATATCGGCCACGCGGCCTCGATCTGCTTGAACTTTGGCCTGGCCGAGCATTTCAACGGGGCCTGCCGGCTGCGTTTCGACGACACCAACCCCGACGCCGAGGACCAGGAATACATCGATTCGATCCAGGCCGATATCCAGTGGCTGGGATTCGAGTGGGAAGGGGACGTGCGATATACCTCGCAGTATTTCGCCGCCCTCTATGACTACGCGCTCTATCTGATCGACGCAGGGCTGGCCTACGTCGATGAGCTTTCGCCCGAGCAGATTCGCGAGTATCGCGGCACGCTCACCGAGGCCGGCACCAACAGCCCCTATCGGGATCGCGACCCGGCCGAGTCGCGGGCGATGTTCGAAGCCATGGCCTGCGGCGAGTACGCCGAAGGCACGGCCAGCCTGCGGGCCAAGATCGATATGGCTTCGGGCAACATCAATCTGCGCGACCCGGTCATCTATCGTATTCGCAACAAGGCGCACCACCAGACCGGTGATACCTGGTGTGTCTATCCCTCCTACGATTTCGCCCATGGCCAGTCGGACGCCATCGAGGGTGTGACCCATTCGATCTGTACGCTGGAGTTCGAGGATCACCGTCCGCTCTACAACTGGCTGATCGAGCAGCTGCCGGTGCCGGCGCAGCCGGTGCAGTACGAATTCGCTCGGGTCAACCTCAACTACACGGTGACCAGCAAGCGAAAGCTGCGGCGGCTCGTAGACGAGGGCATCGTCGACGGCTGGGATGACCCGCGCATGCCGACCATCGCCGGCATCCGCCGCCGCGGGTATACGCCGGCCTCGATCCGCGCGTTCTGTGACATGGTCGGCGTGTCGCGCTCGGGCGGTACCGTGGACACGGCGGTGCTGGAACACGCCGTGCGCGACGATCTGAACCCGAGCGCCCCGCGTGCCATGTGTGTCATGGATCCGCTCAAAGTGGTGATCACCAACTGGGACGAGGACCGGGTCGAGACACTGACCGCGTCCGGCCATCCCGATCGCGACGATCTGCCCGAGCGCAAGTTGCCGCTGACGCGTGAGGTCTATATCGAAAAAGCCGACTTCCGCGAGGCGGCCAACAAGAAATACAAGCGTCTGGTGCTGGGCAAAAAGGTCCGCCTGCGCAACGCCTACGTCATCGAAGCCCATGACGTGGTCAAGAACGCCGCCGGGGAGGTCGTCGAAGTTCACTGTACCTACGACCCGGACACGCTGGGCGATAACCCGGCCGACGGCGTTAAGCCCAAGGGCGTGATCCACTGGGTATCGGCCAGCCATGGCAAGCAGGCCCTGGTGCGCGTCTATGACCGGCTGTTCTCGGTGGAAAACCCCGCGCGCGAGGCTGATCTGTTGGACGGCTTGAACCCGTTGTCGCTGGAGATGTATGCCGGCTGCTGGATCGAGCCCGGCCTGGCTGACGTGGCCCCCGAAACACGGGTGCAGTTCGAGCGCACCGGCTACTTCGTGGCTGATCGTTACGACCACGCGCCGGGCGCGCCGGTGTTCAATCGCGTGGTGGCCCTGCGCGATACCTGGGCCAAAATCGAGCAGCGCGGCGCATGAGACGCACCCGACGTGCGCCCCGGTTCGATCGCGCTGCCGGGGCTGCGTGCCTGTCCAAGGGCATCGAGCAGCTCGGGCTATCGGTGGGCGAGCGCGACCAGTCGCGCCTGCTGGACTATATCGGCGAGCTGGCCGCTTGGAACGCAACCCATAATCTGACCGCGGTTCGCGACCCGGCCGACATGGTCGTGCGGCATCTGCTGGACTGTCTGGCGATTGCGGGCCATATCGACGGGGCGCGCGTGGCCGATGTAGGCACCGGGGCCGGCCTGCCCGGCCTGGTGCTGGCGGTGCTGGCGCCGGAGACCGAGTTTCTGCTGATCGAGTCCAACCAAAAGAAAGCCGCTTTTCTACGCCACGCGCGCCGAACGCTGGGGCTTGGCAACGTCGAGGTCATGGCCGCGCGTGTTGAAGACTGCCAGGTGCCCGCGCCGCTGGACTGGATCGTGACCCGCGCTTTCGCGAGTGCGGCCCAAACCGTGCATCATGCCGGGTCGCTCATTGGCCCGGAAACGCGCGTCGGGCTGATGAAAGCCCGCGCGTTCGAGGCCGAAGCCGCGGATCTGCCGGCCGGTTTTCGCCAGATCGCCGATCACGCCTTGCGCGTGCCGGGCCTCGATGAAATACGCCGTCTCGTGGTGATCGCGCGCGACTGACCCGATTATTGAGCGTCGGCGCGCGTGTCGTAGACTTGTTCAACCGCACCGGCGCGAGCCGTGAGGGAATCCGCCGAGCCGATCAGGACCGTGTTCATGAGCCATATCATCGCCATCGCCAATCAGAAGGGCGGCGTCGGCAAGACCACCACCGCGGTCAACCTGGCCGCGGCCCTGGCCGAGGCCGAGCAGCGCGTGCTGCTGGTGGATATGGATGCCCAGGGCAACGCCACCATGGGGGTAGGGGCCGACAAGAACGCGCTGGAAGCCACGGTCTGTGATTTCCTGCTGGGCGAGAAAGGCGTTGCCGAGGCGCTGGAAGTCGTGGCCGACGGCGGCTTCTATCTGCTCGGCGCCAACAGCGACATGACCGCCGCCGAGGTGGGCCTGCGCGATATGAAGGGCGGGCGCGCCGCGTTGAAGAAGTCGCTGGCCGATATCGCCGACAGTTTCGATTACGTGATCATCGACTGCCCGCCGGCGCTGTCGATGCTCACCATCAACGCGCTGGTCGCCGCCCGCGGGGTGATCATCCCCATGCAGTGTGAATACTACGCGCTGGAAGGCCTGACCGATCTTTTGACCACCATCGACAACATCCGCCAAATGATCAATCGCGATCTGGTGGTCGAGGGCGTGTTGCGTACCATGTACGACAACCGCAACCGCCTGACCGGCGAGGTCTCCGCGCAGCTGATCGATTACTTCGGTGATGCGGTCTACGAGACCGTCATTCCGCGTAACGTGCGGCTGGCCGAGGCGCCCAGCTTCGGCCAGTCGATTCTGGAATATGACGCGAGTGCCAGCGGGGCGGCGGCGTATCGCGCATTGGCTGCCGAGATACTGGGACGCGACGGGTCCGAGGTCGTGGACGCGCCCAAAGCCGGGGCCAAGCGCGCGGTCTCGTCGCTGTTCGGGCGTCGCAAAGCGAAGAACTAGAAGGCAGGGCACACCATGGCACAGAAAAAACGCGGGCTCGGCCGCGGTCTCGAGTCACTGCTGTCGAAGGATTTCGACGATACGCCGGCCGCCGCCGAGCTGGTCGAGCTGGCGCTGGACGATCTGGCGCCGGGGCGCTACCAGCCGCGGCGGGATATGGACGCCGACGCGCTAGAGGCGCTGGCGCAGTCAATCCAGGCCCAGGGGGTGGTCCAGCCGCTGGTGGTGCGCCGGGTCAGCGATACCGCGCACGATTATGAAATCATCGCCGGCGAGCGGCGCTGGCGGGCCGCCCGGTTGGCCGGGCTGAGCCATGTGCCGGCGGTGGTGCGCGAGTTCGCCGAAGAAGCGGCCATGGCCGTGGCCCTGATCGAGAATATCCAGCGCGAGGATCTCAACCCGCTGGAAGTCTCGGGCGCCTTGAAACGCTTGATCGACGAATGTGGTTTCACGCATGCCCAGTGCGCGGCGGCGGTCGGGCGCTCACGCGCGGCGGTGTCGAACCTGCTGCGCCTGTCGGATCTGGTGCCCGAGGTGGCCGAGCGCCTGCGCGTGGGCGAGCTAGAAATGGGCCATGCCCGCGCGCTTCTGGGTCTGGACGGCGACACCCAGGCCAAGATTGCGGCGCGCGTGGTCGAGCGCGGCTTGACCGTACGCCAGACCGAAGCACTGGTGCGCGCGGCCCATGAAGGCACCGGCAAGCAAAAGACCCAGCACAAGCCGGCGCGCGACGAACGCCTGCAGCGTCACGAGTCCAGTCTTTCGCAGCGCCTTGCGGCCGGGGTGAAGATCGAGCCCGACCGGCGCGGCGGCGGCAAGGTCGTCATCCGCTATCAGAACGTGGCCGAGCTGGACGCACTGGTCGATCGCTTTAACTAGTTGTATTATGCCGCTACCGCGGCATCCGCCGCGGAGCGTACGCCTGCGTATTGCTCGTGTCCCACGAGGTGGGTACACTGCGTCCTCGTTCTGAGCGGCCTAGCGAGTCGCGGGTGCCCAAAAGCTACGGCTCGGGCGCCACGGGGAGATGTCATGAAGCGCCACGCCGTGCGTAACCTGCTGATCCTCCAGATCGTCGTTGTCGTCATCGCGGCGGCAGTCCTGTTTTTCGTGCGTGCGAATGCCTCGTATCCGGGGTTGGCGGCACTGTATGGCGGCGCCATGGCGCTGGCTAACACCCTGCTGCTGGCATTTCGTACGCGTCGCGCGAGCGTCGTTAAATCGAGCCCGCGTGGCCAGGCCGTCGGCCTGATGGCCGGCATGATCGAACGACTGGTCGTCACGCTGGTCGGTTTTGCACTAGGCATGGGATGGCTGGGTCTTGATCCGATCTCCCTGCTGATTGGCTTTGCCGTGGCCCAGCTGGCCTATACGGCCGGCGGGCGTTCGCTGCGCGAAGCAGCGATCGCCGGTATGACCCAGCAACAGCGTCAGAGGTAGTGTCGTGAGCGAAAGCGTATTTACTCAGGATCCGACCGCGGTCGAGTACATCCAGCATCACCTGTCCAACCTCACGTTGGGCGAGGGGTTCTGGTCGGTGCACGCCGACACGCTGCTGGTGAGCTGGGCGCTGGGCGCGCTGCTGCTGTGGCTGGGCCACACCGTGGGCAAGCGCATGACCACCGACGCCGAGCCGAGTGGCCTGCAGAACGCTATCGAAACGGTTGTCGAGTTCGTCAACGATCAGGTCCAGTCGCTGTTTCCGCGCGCCGATCCGTTGATCGGCCCGCTGGCGTTGACCATTTTTCTCTGGGTCTTCGCCATGAATTTCATGGATATGATCCCGGTCGACCTGTTGCCGCTTGTTGCACAGTGGATCGGCCAGAACATCTTCGGTGTTGAAGCACATCACGTGCCATTTCGCGCGGTGCCGACCGCGGATTTGGCGGTGCCGTTTGCCATGGCGCTGGTGGTCTTCGGCCTGTCCATCGTCTACGGCGTGCGCAAGAAAGGCCTGGGTGCCTATCTCAAGGGCTTTCTGGTGCATCCGTTCGGCAAGTACATGGCGCCGTTCAACATCGTGATGAGCCTGGTCGAAGAAATCGCCAAGCCGTTGTCGCTGGCGCTACGACTTTTCGGTAACTTGTTCGCCGGTGAGCTGGTCTTCATGCTCATCGCGCTGACCGGGTTCGCCTGGTACATGGCCCCGTTCCAAGCTGCGCTTGGCTGGGTCTGGACGGTGTTTCATATGCTGATCATCGTCATTCAGGCGTTCATCTTCATGCTGCTGTCAGTGGTCTATCTGGCCCTGGCGACCAGCGACGACGCGCATTAACGCGCACTCACCACCGCTGATAGCTACTTCGTCTTTTCTAAGGAGGACACATGGATCCGCAAGCTGTAGCCATGGTTTACGCCTACACCGCCACCGGTGTCGGCATCATCTTGGGTCTCGCCGGTCTGGGCTCTGCTCTGGGTTGGGGCCTGATCTGTTCGCGCTTCATCGAAGCCATCGCGCGCCAGCCTGAACTGCGCGCCCAGCTGACCGGCCAGATGCTGTTCGTGGGCGGCTTGATGGAAGCCTTCCCGTTCATCGTGCTGGGCATGTCGATGTGGTTCACCTTCGCGAACCCGTTCCTGAGCGGCCTGCAGGCTGCGGCCGGCGGCTGATTGCACGCTTTTCGTGCAAGCGCTTTGGAATTCGCCTGACAATCTTCGGGAGCTGACGTGAATATCTTTTGGACACTCGTCATCGAAATGATCAGCTTTGGGCTGTTCATCTATTTCTTCGGCAAGGTGCTCTGGAAGCCGTTGATGCAGGCGATGGAAGCGCGTCGTCGGCGGATCAGCGAAGGCCTCGCGGCCGCCGAGCGCGGCCAGCGCGAGCTCGAGGATTCGGTCAACCAGGCAGAAGAACGGATGGCCGAGGCCCGCGCCGAAGCCCATGAGCTTCTGGCCAACGCCCAACGCCAAGCCAACGAAACGCTGGAAAAAGCGCGGGCCGATGCCCGTTCTGAAGGCGAGCGTATCGTGTCGGCCGCGCGCGACGAGGTTGATCAGGCGGTCTCGCAAGCCAAGGATCAGCTGCGCCGCGAAGTGGGCGAGCTGGCCGTGGAAGGCGCCGAGCGCATCCTGAAACGCGAGATCGACACCAAGGCCCATAACGACATCATCGACGACCTCGTCGCGGGGATGCGTTAATCATGGCCGCGGATATTTACACGCTGGCGCGTCCCTACGCCGAAGCCGTGTTTGATATGGCCGGCGACGACGCCGAGGCGCGGGCCAGCTGGTCGAACGCCCTGGCGGCGCTGGCGGCCATCGTGGCCAACGAGGACGTGGCGGCCGTCATGGCCAGCCCTGCGGTCGACGACGAGACGCTGGCCGAGGCGATTCTGGGCCTGGGCGAAGCCGACTTCAACGACGCACAGGCCAATTTCGTGCGTCTGCTGATCGAAAATGAGCGGCTAGCAACGGCCCCGGCCGTTGCCGAGCTGTTCGAAGCTCGGCGCGCGGCGGCCGAAAATCGCTTGGACGTCGAGGTGACGTCGGCCAAGTCGTTGACCAAGAAACAACAGGGCGCTTTGACCAAGGCGCTTGAAACGCGGTTTTCGCGTGATGTGTCGCTGAGCTTCGTCGAAGACGAATCAATCATCGGTGGCTTGGTCATCCGGGCCGGCGATCTGGTGATCGACGGCTCACTCGTTGCACAACTGGCGCGCATGCGCCAGCGGCTCGCGCAATAGCGTACAGCCCGCGGCCGATGATGCTCGCGGCGAATTGGATTTAGAGGAAGTAGTTCAATGCAACTGAATCCGGCGGAAATTTCGGACCTGATCAAGAAGCGGATCGAAAACTTCGAGACCGTCACCGAGTCCCGCAATGTCGGCACGCTGGTGAGCCTGGCCGACGGCATCGCGCGTATTCACGGCCTGGCCAACGCCATGCAGGGTGAAATGCTCGAGTTCCCGGGCGGCACCTACGGTGTAGCGCTCAACCTCGAGCGTGACTCGGTGGGTGCGGTGTTGATGGGCGAGTATCGCCACATCTCCGAAGGCTGCGAGGTCAAGACCACGGGCAAGGTGCTGGAAGTGCCGGTCGGGCGCGAGCTGCTGGGCCGCGTGGTTGACCCGCTGGGCAACGCCATCGACGGCAAGGGCGAGATCGACTACAAGCAGACCTCGCCGATCGAAAAGGTCGCCCCGGGCGTCATCGCGCGGCAGTCGGTCGACCAGCCGGTCCAGACCGGCCTGAAGGCGGTCGATGCCATGGTGCCGATCGGCCGCGGCCAGCGTGAGCTGATCATCGGTGACCGCCAGATCGGCAAGACCGCGGTGGCCATCGATGCCATCATCAACCAGAAAGGCACGGGCATTAAGTGCATCTATGTGGCCATCGGGCAGAAGAACAGCTCGGTCGCCAACACGGTGCGCAAGCTCGAAGAGCACGGCGCGATGGAGCACACCATCGTGGTCAACGCCGGTGCCGCCATCAGCCCGGCACTGCAGTACATGGCGCCTTATGCCGGCTGCTCGATGGGCGAATTCTTCCGCGACCGCGGCGAAGACGCACTGATCGTGTATGACGATCTGTCCAAGCAGGCCGTGGCCTATCGCCAGATCTCGCTGCTGCTGCGTCGTCCGCCGGGCCGCGAAGCCTATCCGGGTGATGTCTTCTATCTGCATTCCCGTCTGCTCGAGCGCGCCGCGCGTATCAACGCCGACTATGTCGAAGAGCTCACGAACGGTGAGGTCAAGGGCCAGACCGGCTCGCTGACCGCGTTGCCGATCATCGAGACCCAGGCCGGTGACGTGTCGGCGTTCGTGCCGACCAATGTGATCTCGATCACCGACGGCCAGATCTATCTCGACAACGACAAGTTCAACTCGGGCATTCGCCCGGCCATCGACGCCGGCCTGTCGGTCTCGCGTGTGGGTGGCTCGGCCCAGACCAAGATCATCAAGAAGCTGGGCGGTGGTATCCGTCTGGCGCTGGCGCAGTACCGTGAACTGGCGGCGTTTGCCCAGTTCGCCTCCGACCTGGACGAAGCCACGCGCCGCCAGCTCGAGCACGGCGAGCGTGTCACCCAGCTGATGGTGCAGAACCAGTATGCACCGCTGTCGGTGGCCCTCATGGCGGCCTCGCTGTTCGCCGCCGACAAGGGCTATCTGGACGACGTGGCCGCCGACAAGGTCACCGACTTTGAGGCCGCGCTGCATCAATACATGCGCTCCGAGCAGGCGGAGCTGGTGGATAAAATCAACGAAACCGGCGATTTCTCGGATGAGATCCAGAACGGTCTGCACGAAGCCATGAAGGCTTTCAAGAAGAGCCACACCTGGTAAGCCAGGCGTTGTTGGGTTCAGGTTTGGCAATCGGAGAATAGACAATGGCCGGCGCCAAAGAAGTCAAAGGCAAGATCAAGAGCGTTCAGAACACGCAGAAGATCACCAAGGCCATGGAAATGGTGGCGGCGTCGAAGATGCGCCGGGCACAGGAGCGTGTCGACGCGGCGCGCCCCTATGCGCAGAAGATTCGCCGTACCATCGGGCATCTGGCCAACGCCAACCTGAGCTATGGCCACCCGTTCCTCGAGGAACGCGAGGCTAAGCGGGTGGGCATGATCGTCGTGTCCACCGACCGCGGCCTGTGCGGCGGCCTGAACATTAACCTGTTCCGGCGCGTGCTTTCGGAGATGCGCGCCTGGCAGGACAAGGGGGTAGAGGTCGAGATTACGGTCGTCGGCCGCAAGGGCTTGTCGTTCTTCCGCCGCCTGACCGAGATCCGGGCAGAAACGGCGGACCTCGGCGACAAGCCGCGGCTGGCCGATCTGATCGGGGCGGCCAAGGTGATGATGGACGACTATCGAAACGGCGATATCGATCGTCTGTTTCTGATGTCCAACGAGTTCGTCAACACCATGACCCAGACGCCGGACGTGCAGCAGCTGCTGCCGGTCGAGCAGGGGCCGGCCGAGGAGCTGCCGGACTACTGGGACTATATCTACGAGCCGGAGCCGGAAGGCCTGCTCGACGATATCCTGGTGCGCTACGTCGAATCCCAGGTGTATCAGGGTGTGGTCGAAAACGTGGCCTGTGAGATGGCAGCGCGCATGGTGGCTATGAAGTCGGCCTCCGACAACGCCGGCGACATCATCGATGACCTGCAGCTGGAGTACAACAAGCAGCGCCAGGCGGCGATCACGCAGGAGCTGTCGGAAATCGTGGCCGGTGCTGCAGCGGTCTCGTAACCGCGCGCCCCGCCCAACAGGAATGCCAATGCGGCAGCTCGTGCGCTGCCCAGTCGAGGAAACGCTATGAGTCTTGGAAAAGTCGTACAGATCATCGGTCCGGTCGTCGACGTAGAGTTCGACCGCGACGCGCTGCCCAACATCTTTGATGCGCTCGAGCACGAGTCGGGTCTGGTGCTCGAGGTGGAGCAGCAGATCGGTGACGGTGTGGTGCGCTGTATTGCCATGGGCGTGACCGAAGGTCTGACACGCGGCGGCGAAGTCAAGAACACCGGCGCCCCGATCTCGGTGCCCGTGGGCCAGGCCACGCTGGGCCGCATCATGGACGTGCTGGGCAAGGGCATCGACCAGAAGGGCGAGATCAACGCCGAGCAGACGGCACCCATCCACCGCGAGGCGCCGTCGTTTGCCGAGCAGGCCGGCGGCCAAGAGCTGCTGGAAACGGGTATCAAGGTCATCGACCTGCTCTGCCCCTTCGCCAAGGGCGGCAAGGTGGGCCTGTTCGGCGGCGCCGGCGTG
>DCKU01000050.1:0-2843 GCA_002320455.1 Salinisphaera sp. UBA1666 | reverse complement strand
CGGCGCCGGCGTGGGCAAGACCGTCAACATGATGGAGCTCATCCGCAACATCGCCGCCGAGCACTCGGGCTACTCCGTGTTCGCCGGCGTGGGCGAGCGTACCCGTGAGGGCAACGACTTCTACTACGAGATGCAGGAGTCCAACGTCCTGGACAAGGTGGCCCTGGTTTACGGCCAGATGAACGAGCCGCCGGGCAACCGTCTGCGCGTGGCCCTCACCGGCCTGACCATGGCCGAGTTCTTCCGTGACGAAGGCCGTGACGTGCTGATGTTCATCGACAACATCTATCGCTACACCCTGGCCGGCACCGAGGTTTCGGCACTGCTAGGCCGTATGCCCTCGGCCGTGGGCTATCAGCCGACGCTGGCCGAGGAAATGGGCCTGCTGCAGGAGCGCATCACCTCGACCAAGACCGGCTCGATTACCTCCGTGCAGGCCGTCTACGTGCCCGCGGACGACTTGACCGATCCGTCGCCGGCCACGACCTTTGCCCACCTGGATGCCACGGTCACGCTGTCGCGCTCGATTGCCGAGCGCGGTATCTACCCGGCCGTGGATCCGCTGGACTCCACCTCGCGGCAGCTGGATCGCAACATCGTGGGCAACGAGCACTATGAGTGCGCCCAGGACGTGCAGCAGACCCTGCAGCGTTATCGCGAGCTCAAGGACATCATCGCCATCCTGGGTATGGACGAGCTGTCCGAAGACGACAAGCTCACCGTGGCTCGGGCGCGTAAGATCGAGCGCTTCCTGTCGCAGCCGTTCTTCGTGGCTGAGGTCTTCACCGGCATGCCCGGCAAGTACGTACCGCTGACCGAGACCATCCGCGGTTTCCGCGGCATCGTCGACGGCGAGTACGATCACCTGCCGGAGCAGGCCTTCTTGATGTGCGGCACGATCGAAGATGCCGTGGCCAAGGGTGAAGAGCTGGCCAAGAAGGACAAGAACAAGGCGGCCTAAGTCTTGTTCGACCGGTCTGATGATCTTCGCCGCGACGTGCGCTTTGTGCGTCGCGGCCACTGCCAAGGGCGAGCCTTATGAAAATTCACGTCGACGTGGTCAGCGCTGAAGGCCAGATCTGGACAGGGTCGGCCACGACGGTCTACGCGCCCGCGCAGATGGGTGAGATCGGTATTCTCCCGCGCCACGCGCCGCTGCTAACGCGGTTGAAGCCGGGCAACTTGCGCATCGAGACCGAAAACGGCGAGCAGGATAACGTCTTTGTTTCGGGCGGCTTGCTCGAGGTGCAGCCGCATCTCGTCACGGTCATGGCAGACATCGCCGAGCGTGCCGACGAGCTCGATGAGTCCGAAGCTCAGAAAGCCAAGGAACGAGCCGAAGAGGCCGTGGCATCGGCCGAGGACCAGATCGATCTGGCCCGCGCCCAGGCTGAGCTTACCGAGGCTGCGGCCCGCCTGGACATGCTGCAGAAGATTCGCAGCCGTCATTGATTTTGGCTGCGTGTCTTGCGGGTGTGTATCGCCTGCGAGACACGCCGCGGTTTGACAAGCAGCTACGGGCCGTCAAGACTCTCGGCTTCGTTCGCTCGCGTCGTTTTCGTCGCCTCATGTCGAACCGGACTATGTCCAATTACGGTTTTGCCGGCGCGGCTATGCTTGCCGCGTTTTCAGCGTGCGTGGTCGCTCACGCTGCAGATTCGCCCTCACTCGAGGCGTTCTCGGTATTCAATACGTCGGGCATGCAGCGTGTCGTCCACGGCCAGCGCCGATCGCTCGACTTGTCGGCCGGCGATGTGCCGCTTGGTCATGCCCAGGCGTTTTTCGGTGTCGACGATTCCAGCACGTCGACCCGCCGATATCTCACGAGCGGGCTCGAATGGCAGGCCGGGCCGAGCACCGGGCCGCTCGATCTCAACGTCAGCGGCATGCATCTGGCCAGTCAGGGGGCGGTAACCGGCGCCCAGACGCTTTTGCAGGCTACCAGCAACTTCGATTTGGGCGGCGGGGCATTCGTGCCGGATCTGTCGTTCATGACGGCCGAAGTTCAGGATTCGTTGCTCGGCCAGGCGACCACTTCCGCGCGAACCGGACGCTTTGGACTGGCCGACGAGGGCGCACTTGGCGGCTATCGTCTGGGATATTTCGCAACCACGCCCGGCTTCGACACCTGGAGCGGTGCTGCGGCCAGCGCCGGCCGAGGTTTAGAGCTTGAAACCCACTACAACGCCGAGCGCGGCTGGATCGTGCAGAACACGCTGCGGTTGCACGGAGATGCAGGCCAAGCCGGTGTCGCTGATACGTTCACGATCAGCGGTCGTTACAGCCAGCCGGGCACCGGACAGCCGTGGGCCTTGACCGGCCGGGTGGGGGCCCGTCAGATCCCGGGCGCGGGCGAGCGCCCGCTATCGTTGCACCTGGCCAGCCGCAGCCGCTACTGGGCCGACTGGCGCGTCGATACCGCGCTAGGCTGGTACCAGGGCGACGTCGCGAACCCTGAAAACCGGCCTATCGACGGCGGATTATGGTCCCTGTCGTTCAATCGGGGCCTGGAGATCGGCGGTTTTACGACGCAGCTGACACCGCGCTTGGCATTTGGGGGAACCTCGCGCATCGATCGCGATTATGCCGGCCTGGCCGGGATCGGCTTTGTTTTTCCCAGCCTGGGCGACCAGTTCACCGTCAACATGGATTACGCGACGGCCGGCTGGGTGCCGGTATCGCACGATGGGGGAGATCTGCGTCTATCACTGAACTTTGTGAAAGATACGGGTCAAATATTTTCGCCGCTGCGATCACTGGTTGATCGGTTCTAGGGCGTGTCGTCATGAGATATGACGTCGCATTGCCCGCGCCGGGCGTGTCAGGCAAGGCGCGGGCCGCCG
>DCKU01000036.1 GCA_002320455.1 Salinisphaera sp. UBA1666 | reverse complement strand
CTGCATGCCTTCGACGACGTCCAGCTCGTTGTACAGGCTGGAGCCCTCTTCGACCGTGATCACGCCTTCCTTGCCGACCTTGTTCATGGCATCAGCAATGATCTTGCCGATCTCTTCGTCGGAGTTAGCCGAAATCGAGCCGACCTGAGCGATGGCTTTTTCGTCATCGCAGGGCTTGGACAGCTTGGCCAGCTCGGCAACCGCTGCATCCACAGCTTTGTCGATGCCGCGCTTGAGATCCATCGGGTTCATACCCGCGGATACGGCCTTCACGCCTTCGCGCACGATGGCCTGGGCCAGAACCGTGGCAGTGGTGGTGCCGTCACCGGCGACGTCGGAGGTCTTGGAAGCGACTTCCTTGACCATCTGCACGCCCATGTTCTCGAACTTGTCTTCCAGTTCGATTTCCTTGGCGACGGAAACACCGTCCTTGGTGATGGTCGGGGCGCCGAAGCTCTTGTCGAGTACGACGTTGCGGCCCTTGGGACCGAGGGTGACCTTGACCGCGTCGGCCAGCGTGTTCACGCCGCGGACCAGACGCTGACGCGCGCTTTCGCCAAAACGTACTTCTTTTGCAGCCATTGCTACTTAATCCTTTGTTGCGTTGTCTAACTTCGCGGGCGTGCCGGGGCGCTTAGCCCAGCACCGCCAGGATGTCGTCTTCGCGCATCACGACGACTTCTTCGCCGTCGACCTTGATTTCCGTGCCCGAGAACTTGCCGAACATGACCTTGTCGCCCACGGCCACTTCCGGCTTGCGCACTTCGCCCGAATCCAGCGGCTTGCCATTGCCCACGGCCACGACTTCACCGCGCTGGGGCTTTTCGGCCGCGGTGTCGGGAATCACGATCCCGCCGGCCGTTTTCTGCTCTTCTTCCAGCCGCTTAATGACGACGCGATCATGTAGAGGACGGATATTCATTGCCACCCTTCTCCTCGAAAGTTCTGAAGGTGTTGATTAAAAGCATTGCGACCACCGAGGCCGCCTCAGACCGCCGATTGGCAATCTCGATCACCGCCATTCATGCGGCCTACAGAAATGCTTTCAAGAGCGACCCGGCAAAATTTCACGCCGAGGCGTCGGGGATAACGCCCGGTTTAGATGCACCACCAAACTGAAACGATGCCTTGTCACAATGCGCACGGCGCAGTATTGTTCAGCCATGTTCATGCGCCGACCACACGCTCGGCATTTAAGGAGGACTTATGGTCGAATCCACCCCACGTCGAGTCGCGATCATCGGCGGCGCGCGTATTCCGTTCTGTCGATCGAATACCGAGTATTCGCACCAGTCGAACCAGGACCTGCTGACCGCGGCGTTCAAGGCGCTCTCCACCAAGTACAAGCTGGCCGGCGAGCGTATCGGTGAAGTATCGGCCGGGGCCGTGCTCAAGCACAGCCGCGACTTCAACCTCACCCGCGAGGCCGTGCTGGGCACCGACCTGGATCCGCATACGCCGGCCTTTGACGTACAGGCGGCCTGTGGCACCTCGCTGCAGACGGTCGTGCTGCTGGCCAACAAGATTGCCATGGGCCAGATCGACTCGGGCATCGCCGGCGGCACCGACACCACCTCGGATGCGCCGATTGCCATCAACGAGAAGCTGCGCAAGATCCTGCTGGACGTGAACCGGGCCAAGACCGGCGGCCAGCGCATGAAACTGCTGGCCAAAATTCGGCCCAAGCACCTGGCACCGAACCTGCCGGCAGTAACCGAGCCGCGTACGGGCATGTCCATGGGCGAGCACTGCGAGCTGATGGCCAAGGAGTGGAAGATCAGCCGTCGGGCCCAGGACGAGCTGGCAATGGCCAGCCACAAGAACGCCGCCCAGGCCTATGTCGACGGCTTCTACGACGATCTCGTCTTCCCGTACCTGGGCGTCGAGCGCGATAACAACATGCGCCCGGATTCCAGCATGGACAAACTGTCCAAGCTGAAGCCGTCCTTCGACAAGGAAAACGGCACCCTCACGGCCGCGAACTCTACGCCGCTCACCGACGGCGCGTCCTCGGTGCTGTTGGCCAGCGAGGAGTGGGCCAAGGCCCGGGGCTTGCCGATCCAGGCCTACCTGACGCCCTATTCCCGCACCGCGGCCGTGGACTATGTCGACGGCGGTGAAGGACTGCTGATGTCGCCCACCTATGCCGTGGCCGACATGCTGGATGCAGCCGGGCTCACGCTTCAGGATTTCGATTTCTATGAAATCCACGAAGCGTTCGCGGCGCAAGTGCTCTGTACGCTCAAAGCCTGGGAATCCAAGAAATACTGCGAAGAAAAGCTGGGCCGCTCCGAGCCGCTGGGTTCGATCGATACCTCCAAGCTCAACGTTAAGGGCTCGTCGCTGGGCGTGGGGCATCCGTTCGCGGCGACCGGCGCGCGCATCGTCGGCACGCTGGCCAAGACGCTGCACGAAGCCGGGCCCAACAAGCGCGGGTTGATCTCCGTCTGCGCAGCCGGTGGGCAAGGCATCACCGCGATTCTGGAGTCGGCAGACGCCAGCAACTAACACGGATCGCATGGCTGCGCCGTCTATGACGGTTTGATGACGAAAAGACGGGCTTTTAAGCCCGTCTTTTTTCTTGTGCCAGCGGCATCGGCTAGGCTGTCGTGCTTGTCCCGCCCGGCTCTAGCGATGCAACGCGACCACTGGACCTCTCGCTTCGGTTTCATCATGGCCACTGCCGGCTCGGCGGTCGGCCTGGGCAACATTTGGAAATTTCCTTACATGGCCGGTGCCCACGGCGGCGGCGCCTTCTTGTTGCTCTATTTGGTCTGTGTTCTGGGCTTTGGGCTGTCGTTGGTCATTGCCGAGCTCATCATGGGCCGCATGACGCGGCGCAATCCCGTTGGCGCCTATCGCAAGATCGCCGGCGGCGCCTGGCCCGCGGTGGGGGCGCTGGGCGTATGCACCGTGGTCATCATCTTGTCGTTCTATTGCGTGGTCGCCGGCTGGACCATTGCCTACCTGGTTTATGCCATTGACGGCACGCTGGCCCCGGCACGGGCCGGCGGGCTAGACGCCCTGTTCGACAGCCTGATCGGCAGCGGCATCATGCCGCTGGTCTATGCCTTCATCTTCGTGGTGGCGACCATTCTGATCGTCTCTCGCGGTATCGGCGGTGGGATCGAGCGGGCCTCGAAGCTGTTTATGCCGCTGCTTATCGCCTTGCTGGTGGTTCTGGCCGTGCGCGCACTCACGCTGCCAGGCGCCGTAGACGGGCTCCGCTTTTTCCTGACACCGGATTTTGCCGCACTCGACGGCGCCACGGCCTCGGCAGCGCTCGGTCAGGCTTTCTTTTCGCTATCGCTGGGTATCGGCGGCTTGATGACCTATGGCTCGTATATGACCGCGGGCCAGCACGTCGGTCGTGACGCGCTGGCCGTGGTGCTGCTGGATACCGGCATTGCCATCTTGGCCGGGCTGATGATCATTCCGGCCATGTTTGCGGCCGGCATGACGCCGGCTGAAGGCGGGCCGGGTACGACCTTCAAGGTCCTACCGGCGGTGTTTGCCAGCCTGCCCGGCGGACACTGGATTGCCGTCGGCTTTTTCGCGCTGCTGGTGCTGGCTGCGCTGACCTCGTCTATTTCGATGTTGGAGCCGGTCGTCGCGTATCTCGTGGATGAGCGACGAATGTCGCGTACCACCGCCGCCTGGTCGGCCGGCATCCTGTGCATGGTGCTCGCCGTGCCGGTATCGCTGTCGTTTGGCGCCTGGCAGGACATCACCGTGTTCGGCCTGACGCTGTTTGGCTTGTTCGACACGTTTGCCAGCAACCTGTCGATGCCGTTCGGCGGCTTGATGGTCGCCCTGGTCGTCGGCTGGATACTGGGCCCGAGAGCGATTGCGGCCATTGGCCCGGAGGGCCGTACGGTCGGGCGCTGGGCCGGGGGGTGGCTGTTCATCGTGCGCTTTATCGCGCCGATCGGTATCGCTTGGATTCTGATTCAGGGGCTGATCTAACAAACCGGGCATGACGTGAGTGCCCACACCATACGCGCACGCTTTTTGCATGCGCTACGAGCTATAGAACCAAGGACATTGAATCGATGACACAACGGGGGCAATGGGGCTCGCGCCTAGGCTTCATCATGGCAGCGGCCGGCTCGGCCGTGGGTCTGGGCAATATCTGGAAGTTTCCTTATATGACCGGCGAGAACGGCGGCGGCGCCTTCCTGGTCATCTATATGGTCTGCATCGTGGTTTTCGGCTTCTCGTTGGTCATGGCCGAGCTGGTGCTGGGCCGTATGGCACAGAAGACACCGGTGGCCGCATTTCGCCAGATCGCCGGGCGCCGCTGGTCGCCGGTCGGCGGACTGGCCGTGCTCACGGCGTTTGTTATCGACTCGTTTTATGTCGTGGTGGCCGGCTGGACGCTGGCCTATATTGGCTTTGAAGCCACCGGGGCCTTGAATGCGGCCAGCAGCGAGGCGCTAGAGAGCACGTTCATGACCCTGATCGGCAGCCCGCTACAGCCTATTCTCTATGCCGGCCTGTTCACCGCGGCCTGTGCCGCGGTCGTGATCGGCGGCGTGGGCGCGGGCATCGAGCGGGCGTCCAAGCTGCTGATGCCCATTTTGTTTGTCCTGCTCATAGCGCTTGTGGTTCGCGCGGTCACGCTGCCGGGGGCGGCCGCCGGGCTGGAGTTCTTCTTCGTGCCCGATTTCAACAAGGTCACCGGCGAAACGCTGACTGCAGCGATTGGCCAGGCGTTCTTCTCGCTCTCGCTGGGGATGGCAGCGATGGTGACGTACGGCTCTTATATCCCCCGCGAGCGCAATCTGCCGGCTGACGCCTTTGCCGTGGTGTCCCTGGACACGCTGATCGCGGTCCTGGCCGGCTGTATGGTGCTGCCGGCAATGTTCGCGGCCGGCCTGTCGCCGGGCGACGGCGGCGCCGGCGCTACCTTCCTCGTGCTGCCGGCGGTTTTTGACGCGATGCCCGGCGGCGCGCTGTTCGGTGTCGCGTTTTTCTCGTTGCTGGCAGTCGCCGCTCTGACTTCGGCCGTGTCACTGCTGGAGGCGGTGGTCTGCTACCTGGTGGACGAGTACGGCATTACGCGTGCCAAGGCCACGATCGGTACGTCCGTGGGACTGTTTCTGTTGGCGATACCGTCATCGCTGTCGTTTGGGCTGATGTCCGGGGCCAACCTCTTCGGCATGAGCTTTTTCGACCTGCTGGATTATGTGACCAGCTCGATCGCCCTGCCGCTCGGCGGTCTATTGACCGCGCTGTGCATGGGCTGGGTGGTCGGCCCGCGGGCAGCCGAGGCTTTGTCGCCGGCCGGCCAGCCCGCGCCGCGTTGGGCATCGATGTGGCTGTTCGTTCTGCGCTTTGTCGCACCGCTGGGCATCGGCTGGATTCTCGTTCAAGGACTTATCGGATAAACCGGACACGGGGCCGAAACAAGGGGGCAATATGGAACTGATGACACAAGTACTGTCGACGCTATCTGGCTGGGTATGGGGCCCGGTCATGCTGGCACTGCTGCTGGGGACCGGGATCTACTTGACTCTCGGCCTACGGGGAATCCCGCAACGCAAGCTCGGCTATGGCTTTGCGATGCTGTTTGCCGGGCGTCGCCAGAGTGCCGAACCCGGCGATATCACGCCGTTTCAGGCACTGGCCACCGCGCTATCGGCCACCGTGGGTACCGGCAATATTGCCGGCGTCGCCACCGCTATCCACCTGGGCGGGCCGGGTGCTGTGTTCTGGATGTGGGTCACTGCCCTCGTGGGCATGGCCACGAAGTACGGCGAGGCCGTGCTGGCGGTCAACTATCGTCAGACCAATAGCGCCGGCCAGCACGTCGGCGGGCCGATGTACTACATCCGCAACGGCCTGGGCGAGCACTGGCGCTGGCTGGCTTTTTTGTTCGCGCTGTTTGCCACCGTGGCGGCCTTCGGCATCGGTAATACGGTGCAGTCCAATTCGGTATCGCAGGTGCTGGCCGAATCCCGCTTTGCCGTGCCGACCTGGCTGACCGGCCTGGTACTGGCCGTCGGCGTCGCGGTTGTCGTGCTGGGCGGCGTGCAGCGCCTGGCGCGCGTGACCGAAAAGCTCGTGCCGTTCATGGCGGTGGTCTACGTCATCGGCGCACTGGCGGTGCTGGCGTTTAATATCGACGGCGTGCCGGCGGCGTTCTCACTCATCGTCACCGATGCGTTTACCGGCACCGCGGCCGCGGGTGGCTTTGCCGGTGCGGGCGTGCTGATGGCGATCCGTTTCGGTGTCGCGCGCGGCATCTTTTCCAACGAGGCCGGGCTTGGCAGCGCACCGATCGCGCACGCCGCGGCCCGCACCGACAGCCCGGTACGCCAGGGCGTGGTCGCCATGTTGGGCACGTTCATCGATACCATCATCGTGTGCAGCCTCACCGCACTCGTCATCATCGCCACCGGCGCCTGGGACAGTGCCTCGACCGGGGCCGCGCTGTCGGCCGAGGCATTCACCCAGGGCCTGCCGGGCCCGGGCGGCGCTGTCGTCTCCTTTGGCCTGGTGGTATTTGCGTTCTCGACCATGCTGGCCTGGAGCTATTACGGCGAGCGCACGGCTGAATATCTGATGGGCAGCTGGGTCGTCACGCCGTATCGCGTGCTGTGGGTCATCGCAGTCTTTGTGGGTGCGGTGGCCCAGCTAGATCTGGTCTGGCTGGTCGCCGACGTCATGAATGCGCTCATGGCGATTCCCAACCTGATCGCCCTGCTCTTATTGTCACCGGTGATCTTCCGACTGACGCGACGCTATTTCGGCGGATAAAACATGCACGAACGCGCCCCGCCCGGCATTCTCGATCGCCGGGCGCGCGTTTGGGGTTGCATCGGGGGCGGGAAGACCCAACATAGCGCTTTTGAATCGATGCCGCGTCACTGATAGCAAGGACTGATCGAGATGAGCCGCGAAGATACCGCGCCGGTTGGCGTGCTGTTCACCAACCTGGGAAGTCCGGACGATACGTCGACACCGGCCGTTCGTCGCTATCTACGAGAGTTTCTCTCCGATCGTCGCGTCATCGATCTCAATCGCGCGGTCTGGCTCCCCTTGCTCTACGGCGTGATTCTGGCCACACGGCCCAAGAACTCGGCCGAAGGCTATCGCTCGGTGTGGATGGATGAAGGCTCGCCGCTGATCGTCTACGCCCGGCGTCAGGTGGCCGGTATTCAAGCCAAGCTGGACGCACAGCTTGAAACGCCCGTGGTGGTCGCTCTCGGCATGCGCTACGGCAACCCGTCGATCGAGGCCGGCCTCGAAGAGCTGCATGCCGCGGGCTGCAAGCGGGTGCTGGTCTTTCCGGCCTACCCGCAATACTCGGCGACCACCGTGGCGACGACCTTCGATAAGGTCAGCGAAGTTCTCGAAGACTGGCCGGAGCCGCCCCAGCTGCGCCAGATCAATCGATATCACGATGACTCCGGCTACATCGGTGCGCTGGCCAATTCAGTACGCGAGCACTGGGCCACCCATGGACGGGCCGACAAGCTGGTCATGAGTTTTCACGGGATTCCCAAGCGCTACGTCAAACAAGGCGACCCCTATCCCCGCGACTGCGGCGAGACGGCACGCATGTTGGCCGCTGAGCTCGGTCTGGGCCGCAACGATTACAAGGTCTGTTTTCAAAGCCGCTTCGGCCGCGAGCCCTGGTTGCAGCCTTATCTCGACGAAACCATGAAAGCCTGGGGCAAATCCGAAGAGATCGGCACGGTCGATGTCATGTGCCCCGGCTTTTCGGCTGACTGCCTAGAAACGCTGGAAGAGATCAAAGAAGAAAACCGCGAGTACTTTGAGGACAACGGCGGCGAGTCGCTACGCTATATTCCCGCGCTCAATGACCGTGAGGACCATATAGAAATGTTCACGCGCTTGATCCGGGAAGAACTGGCGGGCTGGGTCTGATATGCAGCTTCTTATCGATCTCGCCGCCAATTACGGTCTGTTTCTAGCCAAGACGGCGACCCTCATCATCGCAGCCTTGTTGATCATCGGCACCTCGGTTTCCAGCATTGCGGCCGCGCGCGCCGAGAAGAAATCCAATCTCAAGGTCGAGCGCATCAACGAACGTCTCACGCAGCTGGCCGACACCCTGGCCGGCGCCATGGATTCCAAGGCGGACGCTAAAAAGCGCGCCAAAAAGCGCAAGGCCGAGGCCAAGAAGCGCGCCAAGCAGACCCAGGCAGACGATGTATCACGCCTGTTCGTGCTGGAGTTCGACGGCGATATTCGGGCGTCCGCGGTCGAGCCGCTGCGCGAATCGATCAATGCCCTGCTCCAGGTGGCCACCGAGCACGACGAGGTCTTGCTGCGACTGGAGTCCGGCGGCGGGTTGGTTCACAGCTACGGGCTGGCGGCTTCGCAGCTTGATCGTCTGCGCCAAGCCGGCCTCACTTTGACGGTGTCGGTCGACCGGGTCGCGGCTTCCGGCGGTTACATGATGGCCTGCGTGGGCCAGCGTATCGTCGCTGCCCCCTTTGCCATCATCGGCTCGATCGGCGTGGTGGCGCAGTTGCCCAATTTTCATCGCTGGCTGGACGAGCGACATATCGACGTGGAGCTGCACACCGCGGGTGACCACAAGCGCACGTTGACGATGTTCGGCGACAACACCGACGCCGACCGCGAGAAATTCCGCCAAGAGCTCGACGATACCCACGGCCTGTTCAAGAATTTCGTGGCCGAGCACCGCCCGGGACTGGATATCGACGCGGTCGCCACCGGCGAACATTGGTACGGTCGCCAAGCCATCGATTTGCAGCTCGTCGACGAGATCGCGACCGGTGACGACCTTATGCTGGCGGCGGCGAAAGCCGATCGCCCGGTCTATGCGCTGACGCATCACAGGCCGGGCGGGCTGTTGTCACGTCTGGGTGGCCAGGCCAGCCGGGCGCTCGCACGGCTGAGCTATGAACGCGGCATGGCCCAGGCGCGTATCGATCAATAAAACCTGTCGACGCCTCATGGAGGCTCGAACAAGGCCCGGACGAAACTTAATCAACGGTTTGTTGTCCACCCCGTGGGGACACCGGGCCTCTACCGGCCCGCGTCACGATAAACCGGACCGATGAGATTTGATCTATGCACCCACACGCGTTAATGCGCTATCGCGTCTTGTTCGTCATGCTAGTAGCGCTGTTTGGCACGAGCGCCCAGGCATCCATTCCGAGCGGCATGCTTTCTGGCGACAATCCGTCGCTGGCGCCCATGCTCGACAAGACGCTGCCCGCCGTCGTCAACGTGGTCGTGACCGGCAAGGCCACGCCCCGGCAGAACAATCCGCTGTTCAACGACCCCTTCTTTCGACAGTTCTTCAACGCGCCGCAGCAACAGCAGCAGCCGCAGATGGAACAGCCCAAGGCCTCTGGGTCGGGCGTGATCATCGACGCCAAGAAAGGCTATCTGGTCACCAACTATCACGTGGTGCGCGACGCCGAAACGATCGAGGTTCGACTCAACGATAATCGCCAGTTCGATGCCAAGGTGGTGGGCACCGATCCCGAAACCGACCTGGCCGTGATTCAGATCAAGGCCGATGATCTGACCGCGCTGAAAATGGCCGACTCCGAGGCCCTGCGCGTCGGCGATTTCGTGGTCGCCGTCGGCAACCCCTTCGGCCTGCGTCAAACCGTGACCTCGGGCATCGTGTCGGGGCTGGGCCGTCATATTGGCAACCCGCGCGGCGCCGAAGGCAGCCGCTACCAGAACTTCATTCAGACCGATGCCTCGATCAACCCGGGCAACTCCGGCGGCGCGCTGCTCAACCTGCAGGGCCAGCTCGTGGGCATCAACAGCGAGATCCTGTCGCAGAGCGGCGGTAATATCGGGATCGGTTTTGCTATTCCGTCCAACCTTGTCCAGTCGGTGGCCAATCAGCTAATCGAGAACGGCGAGGTCAAGCGCGGCATGCTCGGCGTGGTTGGGCAGAACCTGACGGATGAGCTGGCCCAGGCGTTTGACCTGGATATCGATCAGGGCGTGGTCATCGCCCAGGTCATGCCCGATTCGCCGGCGGCCAAGGCGGGTATCCGTGAGCGTGACGTCATCACCGCCGTCAACGGCAAGTCGGTCGAGAATTTCTCTGATTTACAGAATGCGATCGGCCTTCGCTCGCCGGGCGACAAAGTCACGATCTCCCTGGTGCGCGACGGCAAAACGCAAGAAGTGACCGCCAAGCTGGGCAACGCATCCAAGATGGCCGCCGCCGGTAGTGCCGGCAGCGCGAATTTGGCCCCCGGCCTGCAGGGCGCGAACTTCGGGCCGATCAGCGATGACAATCCAATTGCCGGTGAGGTGAACGGCGTAGAAGTCACGGGCCTCGAGCGCGGCAGCCCCGCGGCACGGGCCGGCCTGCGGCCCGGCGATGTGATCACCTCGGTCAATCGTCAGAATATCGCCAACGCGGATGATCTCCAGAAACTGGCCGGCGCGGATCAAAAGCAGCTACTGCTGCACGTGCGACGCGGTCGCGGTGCATTGTTCCTGCTGATCGAATAAGACCGCGAACCAACGCCCGCCACTCGACCCGGCCACGCGCCGGGTCGTTTGTTTCGACGGGTTTGGGCAATGTCGGTCTGTTTTCACTAGGGGCGGTTGCCGTTTCGTACGAGTCCGCG
>DCKU01000058.1 GCA_002320455.1 Salinisphaera sp. UBA1666 | reverse complement strand
CGCTCGCGATGCCTTGTCTTGCCGACGCTTGGCCGCCGATGCGCCGCCTTATCTTATGACGACACGCCCTAGATCGCGTCGCGATCGGTCTCGCCGGTGCGAATCCGGATGACCTGGTCCAGATGCGTGACGAAGATCTTGCCGTCGCCGATCTGGCCGGTCTTGGCCGCGCCGATCACGGCGTCCACCACGGCATCCACGCGCTCGTCGTCGACCGCAATCTCCAGCTTGACCTTGGGCAAGAAATCCACCGCGTATTCGGCGCCGCGATACAGCTCGGTGTGGCCTTTCTGGCGCCCGAAGCCGCGCACTTCGCTCATGGTCGTGCCGTGTACGCCGATCTCGGCCAGTGCTTCGCGTACGTCGTCCAGTCGGAACGGCTTGATGACCGCAGTGACCATTTTCATGACTCGTCTCCCTCGACGAAAGTGTGTCGACCCGCCGGCGCCTGGAATGGGCGCCGGCAGGTAGTGTCCATGCTATAGATCATAGCCGCGTTCTTCGTGCTCGGTGATATCCAGGCCGATATCTTCTTGCTCGGCCCCGATGCGCAGGCCTACGACCGCGCCGATGATCTTAAGCAGCACCCAGGTCACCACCGCCGTATAAGCCGTGACCACGATCAGCCCGATGAACTGAACGCCCAGCTGACCGCCGATGCCGGATACAGCGTCCGACAGACCATAGCCAGAGAACGGGCCCAGCGTCGTGGCCGCGAACACGCCGGCGAGAATGGTGCCGAGCATGCCGCCCACGCCGTGAACCGGAAACACGTCCAGCGAATCGTCGATACGCAGCGTGCGCTCGACGAACAGCGTGGCCACGAAGCACACCCAGCCCGCGGCCAGGCCGATGACGATACCGCCGGCCGGCCCGACAAAGCCCGAGGCCGGGGTGATGGTGCCCAGGCCCGCGACCATGCCGGTCACGATGCCCAACACGCTGGGCTTGCCGAACCGGATCCACTCCGACGCCATCCAGGCCACACAACCACCGGCCGCGGCCAGATGGGTCACGAGCATGGCGGTGACGCCCTGGCTGTTGGCCGCCAGCGCGCTGCCGCCGTTGAAGCCGAACCAGCCGACCCAGAGCATGCCCGCGCCGGAGACCGTCATGGTCAGGTTATGCGGGGCCATGGCGCGCTTTTGAAACCCGGCACGCGGGCCCAGTACCACCGCGCCCACGAGTGCCGCCACGCCGGCCGTGATGTGTACCACCGTGCCGCCGGCAAAATCGAGCATACCCATTTCGCCGAGCCAGCCGCCGCCCCAGACCCAGTGCACCACCGGCACATAGACCAGCAGCAACCAGAGCGAGGAAAACCACAGGAGTGCGGAAAAGCGCAGGCGCTCGGCAAAGCCACCGATGATCAGTGCCGGGGTGATCACGGCAAACGTCATCTGATAGAGCACGAACAACAGCGACGGAATAGTGCCGTTGACGTCGTCACGCCCGATGCCCATCAGAAACACGCGGGACAGATCGCCAATGAAAGCGCCATTGCCGGAAAACGCCAGCGAATAGCCCACCGCGAACCACAGCAGCGAGGCCACGGCACAGATCGCAAAACACTGCATGAGCACCGACAGCACGTTGCGCGAGCGCACCAGGCCGCCGTAGAACAGCGCCAGCCCTGGCAGCGTCATGAACAACACCAGGGCGGTCGAGACCATGACCCATGCCGTGTCGGCCTTGTCGATGGCCGGGCCCTGGGCCCAGGCCGAGCCGGCGACCAGGCTTGCCGCTAGAAAGACGAGTAGCCGAAGCCCCGGCGAGAAACAACGAGAAGGCATGAGTCGATTGTGGTGCACAAGTTTGGGTCGGATTATAGCGATGACCGACCGGGTGACGACAAATCGCGGTGTAAGTACCCTTGTTCTGCACGATAACGGCGCATTTGCCTTTTTTTCGTGCAGATTGCGTGGTGGCGAGTTCTGTCTCGTGGGCGCCCGGTGTTCAGGGCTTGTGCATAAAAAAAAGCCCCGTCAAGACGGGGCTAAATAGAGCGTTCGAGCAGGCCCTGCACCGTGTTGGTGCAGGGCGTGGATCACGCCGTGCGACGGCTGCCGCCGGAGGTGAACTCCGGATAGGCTTCCATGCCGATCTCGGAGAGATCGGTGCCTTCGGCTTCGGCTTCTTCGGATACGCGGATGCCGAAGGTGACCTTGATGAGGCCCCAGGCCACCAGACTGGCCACGAACACCCAGCCAAAGATCGTGGCCGCGCCCACGATCTGACCGATGAAGGTCACATCGCCGTTGGTGAGCGGCACCAGTAGCAGGCCCAGCAGGCCGCAGGTGCCGTGCACGGAGATCGCACCCACCGGGTCGTCGATCTTGATCTTGTCGAAGAACAGGATCGAGAACACCACCAGCAGGCCGCCGGCTGCGCCGAAGCAGGTCGCGATCAGCGGGGTGGGGGTCGAGGGTTCGGCGGTGATGGTCACCAGACCGGCCAGCGCGCCGTTGAGCGCCATGGTGAAGTCGCCCTTGCCGAAGATGGCACGCGCCAGCAGCAGGGCGGCCACCAGGCCACCGGCTGCCGCCAGGTTGGTGTTCACGAACACCATGGCCACCGAGTTGGCACTGGCGATATCGCCCAGCTTGAGCACCGAGCCGCCGTTGAAGCCGAACCAGCCCAACCAGAGGATCAGCGTGCCGAGCGCCGCCAGCGGCAGGTTGGCGCCGGGGATAGCGGCCACGCGCCCGTCGGCGCGGTACTTGCCCTTTCGCGCGCCCAGCAGCAGCACGCCGGCCAGAGCCGCGGAGGCGCCGGCCATATGCACGATGCCGGAGCCGGCAAAGTCGGAGAAGCCCAGATCACCCAGCGTGTACAGGCCGAAGACCGAATCGCCGTTCCAGGTCCAGCCGCCTTCCAGCGGGTAGATGAAGCCGGTCATCACCACCGCGAACGCCAAGAACGCCCAGAGCTTCATGCGCTCGGCCACCGCCCCGGAGACCACCGACATGGCCGTGGCCACGAAGACCACTTGGAAGAAGAAGTCGGAGGCGCTGGCGTAGACCGAGCCGCCCTCGAAGCCGTTCTCGGCGGAGGCGCTCAGCGCATCGGCCACCAGCGTCTCGCCGCCGGCAATGCCGTTCAAGAACAGGCTGCCGTCGTACATGATCATGTAGCCACAGACCATGTACATGATGCAGGCGATGGAATAGAGCGCGATGTTCTTGGTCAGGATCTCGGTGGTGTTCTTCGAGCGCACCAGGCCGGCTTCCAGCATCGAAAAGCCGGCTGCCATCCACATCACGAGCGCGCCGCAGATCAGGAAATAGAAGGTGTCAATCGCATACTGCAGCTGGAATATCTGATTTTCCATAGTGTTAGGTCCCCCTCGGTTCGATGGGTCGAAAAACGGTGGTTAGAGCGCGTCCTGGCCGGTTTCGCCGGTACGAATACGAATAGCCTGTGACAGCTCGCTGACGAAGATCTTGCCGTCGCCGATCTTGCCGGTATGCGCGGCCTTGGAGATGGCCTCTACGGCGGTGTCCAGGTCCGGCTCCTCGATAGCCACCTCGATCTTCACCTTGGGCAGAAAATCGACCACGTATTCGGCCCCGCGGTAGAGCTCGGTGTGGCCCTTCTGGCGGCCAAAGCCTTTGACCTCGGTGACCGTGATGCCCTGGACGCCCACTTCCGAGAGTGCTTCGCGGACCTCGTCGAGCTTGAATGGCTTGATAATGGCAGCGATCAGTTTCATGTCGTGACTCCTCTTAAACCCCTCAAAGCCAACCGCCGGAACACGTCCCCGGAAGGCAGCGCATGCAGCGGTGATGGCATGGCTGGACAATCCCTTGCATTCACCGTGCCAACCTGAATAAGTGCTTGATGCGCCGGCCTGACCTGCCGGTGGCTGGCCTGCACTCAACAGGTGGTGCAAGCTAGGGCTATTGATTCATAGCCGATGGGTGCCCGATGCGCTCGCTCGAAGACATGGCCGCTCGCCTGGCCAACGCCCTGCCGCCTCAGGTCGGGCCCATGCGGGAAGAACTCAAAGCCAACGTCAAAGCCGCACTTCAGTCACAGCTGGCCGAGCTGGATCTGGTGCCGCGCGAAGAGTTCGAGGCCACGCGTGACATGCTGGTCCACGCCCGTGCCCGCCTGGGCGAGCTGGAAGCCCGGCTCGACGCGCTGGAAGGCTCGGGCGAGACCGACCACGCCAACGACTGACCCGTGGCCCTGGCCAGCGTCCATAGCCGCGCCCAGACCGGTCTGGCGGCGCCGGAGGTCGCGGTCGAGGTGGATCTGGCCGGCGGCTTGCCGGCGCTGGCCATCGTCGGCCTGCCCGAAACCGAGGTCAAGGAATCCAAGGACCGGGTACGCGCGGCCATCACCAACAGCGGCTATGAATTCCCCATGCGCCGCATTACGGTCAATTTGGCCCCGGCCGATCTGCCCAAGGAGGGCGGTCGCTTCGATCTGGCTATTGCACTCGGCATTCTGGCGGCCTCCGGCCAGATTCCGGCCGAGGCCCTGGCCGAGCGCGAATTTCTGGGCGAGCTGTCGTTATCCGGTGCCTTGCGCGGTATTCGCGGGGCGTTGCCGGCGAGTCTGGCCGCCGCCGAGGCCGGGCGCTGTCTGATTCTGCCCGAGGCCAACGCCGTAGAAGCCGGGCTGGCCGGCGACGACATCACCCGCCTGGCCGGGCATCTGGCTGACGTGGCCCAATCGCTAGCGGCACCCGGTACCGCGGTCTGGCAGCAGCCGCCGGCCCCGCCGGCGCCGGATATCGACGCTGCCATGCCCGATATGGCCGACGTGCGCGGCCAGCCCCAGGCGCGGCGTGCGTTGGAAATCGCAGCCGCCGGCGGCCATTCGTTGTTGATGATTGGCCCGCCGGGCGCGGGCAAGACCATGCTGGCCCAGAGGCTGCCGGGGCTGCTGCCGGTCATGTCGCGCGCCCACGCGCTGGATGTGGCGGCCATTGCCTCGATATCGGGCACGGCCTTCGATGCCCAGGCGTTCGGCCGCCGGCCGTTTCGCAGCCCGCATCATACGGCCTCGGGTGTGGCGCTGGTGGGCGGCGGCTCCACCCCCAAGCCGGGCGAGATCACGCTGGCGCATCGCGGCGTGCTGTTTCTCGACGAGCTGCCCGAGTTTGATCGCAAGGTGCTGGAAGTGCTGCGCGAGCCGCTGGAGTCCGGGCATATCGTGATCTCGCGCGCGGCCCGCCAGGCCGAGTTCCCGGCAGCGTTTCAATTCGTTGCGGCCATGAACCCCTGTCCGTGTGGTTATCAGGGCGACGTATCGGGACGTTGTCACTGCACGCCGGATCGCATCACTCGTTATCGCGCCAAGATCTCCGGCCCGCTGCTGGACCGTATCGATATGCACCTAAGTGTGGCACCCATCTCTCGGCAGGTGCTCATGGACACCGATCATGCCGCCGAAAGCACCAAAGAGGTGCGAGCGCGCGTTACGTGTGCAAGAGCGCGCGCCGAAGCACGCTCGGGGGGCGCAAACGCGGCGTTGTCGGCAGCCGAAGTCGATACGCATTGTCGCCCCGCGGCCCGTGCGGCCACGCTTCTGGAGCGCGCGATTGATCAGCTTGGGCTTTCGGCACGCGCTTATCACCGTATCCTGCGGGTGGCGCGCACCATCGCGGACCTGGATGCGGCCCCGGAGATCGGCCCGTCGCATGTGGCCGAGGCGATCAGTTTCCGGCAGCTGGATCGGCCCGGCTGAGTAGGCGCCAGGCACAAAAAACCCGAGAGCCGGTCGGCCCTCGGGTTTACACCTTAGATCTAGCCTGCGGCTTAGTCGAGCAGGTCGACGTCGATGGTGTAGGACAGCACGTAGCGTACATCGTCGTTCTGGTAGCCCGGGCCAGCGGCGATGCCGTCGGCGTCGGTATCCGAGGCCATCAGCGAGAAGCCGGCCTTGGAAACGCTGACGTTGTACTCCAGGTAGTTGCCGTCAACCACGTTGAACGCTTCGGAGAAATCGCCGGCGTGGTAGCCCACGTGGGCGCCCAGCACGATGCCGCGATATACGTCGATGCCGTAGTCGGCCGACAGATAATAGGTCGAGCCGGCGCTGAAGTCCTGGTTCGGGCCTTCGTCGGCTTCGGTGTTGGTGAGCATGTAGCCGGCTAGGCTAAAGCCCGCAGCGGCTGCCTTGAGATAGACCTCGCCAAAATCGAAGTCGGCGGCCGAGTCGTAGTTATAGTACAGATAGCCCGCGTCCCAGGAGATGGGGCCGGTATCCATGGTGTAGCCGAAGTACAGATCGTTTTCGTAAGAAAACCGGTCGCCGGCGCCGTTGAAGTTATCGCTGGTTACCGCGCCATCTGCCGTGGTGGTGGCGTTGGCGTACTTGACGTTGGACAGCCAGGTACCGACGTACAGACCGCTTTCGTCGGTGTAGTCGATACCGCCCTGAACCGCCGGGTCGTTGAGTGTCTGCGTCAAGCCACGCCAGACGTAGTTCGTGGTGAACGTGGCGTTTGCCGTCAGATCTCCCCCTGCGAATGCACTGGTTGAAAATGCGCTGCCGGCCAGAGCCGTCAATAGTGCAATGCGCGTCGCTTTGTTTCCCTGAGTCATGTCATCCCTCATTGACTAAAACGGTTGCGAGGCAACGAACGCGTTCTGTCGACTTGCGTGTGCCACCCCCGAAGCTGCGACTGCAGCCTGTACCCCTCTAAGCAAGTCGCGTGCCATTTTTTTATGCCCCTCGAAATCGCATCGGCGGTTGGCCGCTGGCGGCAGTTCTGGCACGCAAGTTGTATGCTCAAGACGCACGCTTATTCCGCGAGGACATGCTCATGTTTACTGCTCGTCTATCTCTGTTCTTATTGGCTTCTGGGTTTGCGGTTTCGGCCATGGCCGCCGACTGCGCCAACGTGGTGGACGCCACGACCGAAGAGATGAAGGCCGGGAGTACCGCCTGGTCTGACCAGGACGCCAGCCTGGTGCGCAGCGCGGCCGGCGCGGCCTGCGTGAAGACGGCCTCCGGTCGCTATGCCGAGTCTGGAAACGCCAGCGCCTGTAGCGCGGTCACCGAGGACACCTTGAGCGAGATGCAGGCCGGGGTCAGCGGCGGCTGGAGCAATGCCCAGGCACAGCTCGCGCGTAGTGCTGCCGCCTCGGCGTGTATCAAGACCGGCTCGGGGCGCTATGCCGCCGCGGCGACTACGCCGACCACGGCGAATGCGGGTACCAACGCCGATAGCAAGACATCCAAAAACGCGATCGAGCTGGTCGACGACGAACAAGGGCGCAGCGGCCTGCGTATCGGCGGCGTGACGATTCGTCCGCGTTCCGGCCCGCCGGGTCAGAAACCCTATAGCCACCACTAAGCGCGGGCCTTGGCGGTCGATGGCGCCTGTTGTGGGCGCCGGGCCGTGACCGCACAGGCATAGCCTGGCTCGGCGATTGGCGTCGGGCGGCTGGTAAACTTGGGCTGATGGCACAGCCCAAACTTAATCCCCAACAAGATGCCGCCATGCGGTATCTCGACGGCCCGCTGCTGGTGCTGGCCGGCGCCGGCTCGGGCAAGACCGGTGTGATCACCCAGAAGATCGCGCATCTGATCAAGCGCGGCTATGCGGCCCACCGTGTTATCGCCGTGACCTTTACCAACAAGGCCGCGCGTGAAATGAAGCAGCGCGCCTCGCGGTTGATCAGCGGGGAAGATGCCAAGGCGCTTACGGTCTCGACCTTCCATAGTCTGGGCCTTGCGATGATCCGTGAAGAACACGAAACGCTGGGCTACAAGGCGCGTTTTTCGATCTTCGACGCCGAGGATGTCGACAAGATGCTGGCCGAGCTCGTGGGCCGCGACGGCGATGCCCGCAAGGAGACCCGTGCGGCTATAAGCGCCTGGAAATCTGCGCTTGTCGCCCCGCAACAGGCCGTATCGGAGGCCACCGGCAAGGACGTGCCCATGGCGCGGGCCTATGCCGAATACCAGCGCCGGCTGAAAGCCTATAACGCCGTGGATTTCGATGATCTGCTATCGGTGCCGGTGCAGCTGCTGCGCGACGACCCGGCCGCGCGCGAGCGTTGGCAAAACCGCTACCGGTATCTGCTGGTGGACGAGTATCAAGACACTAACGCGGCCCAGTACGAGATGATGCGCCTGCTGGCCGGCGCTCGCGCCGCGTTTACGGTGGTGGGCGACGATGACCAGTCGATCTATGCCTGGCGCGGCGCCCGGCCGGGCAACATTGCCGATCTATCGCGCGACTTCCCGCACCTGAAGGTCATCAAGCTCGAGCAGAACTATCGCTCGGTGGGCAACGTGCTCTCGGCGGCCAACAAGCTTATCGGCCAGTCCAGCCAGCGGGCCTACGAGAAGACGCTGTGGTCGGCCATGGGCGCGGGCGATCGCGTACGGGTGCTCTCGGCCCCGGACGAGGCCGGCGAGGCCGAGCGCATCGCCAGCGAAATATCGGCGCACAAGCTGCGTACCGGCAATCCGTACGGCGATTATGCCGTGCTGTATCGCGGCAATTTCCAGTCGCGGGCTTTTGAGAAAGCGCTGCGCGAGCGCAATGTGCCGTATCGCGTCTCTGGCGGGCGCTCGTTTTTCGAACGCAGTGAAATCCGTGACCTGGTGACGTACCTGAAGCTGCTGGTCAACCCGGACGACGATGCCGCGTTTCTGCGCATCATCAACCTGCCGCGCCGGGAGCTCGGCCCGGCCACCCTGGAAGCGCTGGCGCGCTATGCCGGCACGCGGCATATCAGCCTGTTCGATGCTGCCCGCGGCGCCGGGCTGTCGGGGGCGGTCAATGATCGCGCCGGCCGGCGCCTGTCCGAGTTTGTCGACTGGGCCAAACAGCTGGCCATGGACAGCGAATCCAAGCCGCCGCGAGAGTTGGTCAACCAGCTCATGGTCGATATCGACTATCGCGACTGGCTGCGGGACACATCGGCCAACACGCGGGCGGCCAAGAAACGCCTGGACAATCTGGATGAATTTCTGGCCTGGCTCGGGCATATCGGAGAGGCCGACGACGGCACGCCTGTCGGCCTGGCCGATGTGGTGCGCCGTCTGTCGTTGCTGGATTTTGCCAATCAGTCGGAAAAAGATGTCGAAAACCAGGTGCATCTGCTCACCCTGCACGCGGCCAAGGGCCTGGAGTTCAATCATGTGTTCTTGGTTGGCATGGAAGAAGGTCTGTTGCCACACCACGCCTGCCTGGATGACGAACGCATCGAAGAAGAACGACGCCTGCTCTATGTGGGGATCACGCGGGCCCGCAAGAGCCTGGCGCTCACCTATGCCCGCAAACGCCGCCGCGGCGGCGAAGAAAGTGACTCCACGCCCAGCCGTTTCTTGGATGAGCTGCCACGTGCGGAAATCGACTGGCCGGCCACGACCGGCCAGCGCGACAAGGCCGCGGCGGCCAACGAGAACAAGGCCCAGGTCGCTGCACTCAGAGCGATGCTGGGAACCGGCGAGTAAGCACCCTACGAAGCGTCGCCAAACGGCGGTCAACGTCGAAAAGCCAGCTGCGAATAATCCTGCCGGGCGCGGTCAACGCATTCTCCCGGGGTCAATAGATGCCGCACGCCCAAGCGCGTATCCTTCGCAACGCGAAGCGCCCGTAGCTCAGCTGGCCAGATGTCACCTGCGAAGCCGAAGGTCGCAGGTTCGACGGCCGCGCACCGCGCGGACGAACAGTGCCGCAACGCGGCACTGGCCCGAAGGGTGAGCGGCCAAAGCCGCGAATCATCCTGCCGGGCGCGGTCAACGCATTCTCCCGAGGTCGATAGACGACACCCGCCCAAGCGCGTATCCTTCGCAACGCAAAGCGCCCGTAGCTCAGCTGGATAGAGTGTCGGCCTCCGAAGCCGAAGGTCGCAGGTTC
>DCKU01000098.1 GCA_002320455.1 Salinisphaera sp. UBA1666 | reverse complement strand
CGAGGCGTGTCCGGCGCACTGCGCCGGTGCGGTCAGCATGTCTGAGTGCGGCCAAAGCCGCGCGAGTTCCTGACCGCATCGCCTCGACGTGAGCATCGGAGTGCACCGGCGAAGCCGGCGCCGAGGATGGGTGTCGTTTTCTTGGTTTCTTCTTTTGGACAAGCAAAAGAAGAGACTCGCACAGCAGTGCGAAACCGGCGCCAAAGCCATTCTCGAAAGCTTTCTTCGGTGCCCATCAACAGACGGCCAAGTCTTGAGGCATAAGCCGAGGCTTAATCCAACGCCGCAGCCCCCTCAAACCCCAACTGCCGCCAAGCCTCAAACGCAATGACCGCCACGCTGTTGGACAGGTTCAAACTGCGATTGCCGGGCTGCATCGGTAAGACGATCCGTGCATCGGCATCTGCGTGACGTTCGGGCGGCAGGCCGCGGGTTTCGCAGCCGAACAGCAAGGCATCGTCGGCGCGATACGTGATGCGGTCGTAGCGCACGGCCCCGTGGCGCGTGGCAGCCAGCACCCGAGAGTCCAGGTGAGCGGCGCGCCAGTCGTCGAAACCGGCCCACTCGTTGATTCGAGCAAACTCGCGATAGTCCAGGCCTGCACGACGCAGTCGTCGATCGTCGAGGGTGAAACCCAGCGGATGGATCAGGTGGAGCTCGGCCCCGATATTGGCGGCCAGCCGGATGACGTTGCCGGTATTGGGCGGAATCTCAGGTTCGTGCAGCACGATATGCATGAGGCGGGCCGGTGAGCGACGAAAGCGCCTAGTTTAGCGTCTCGCCGCCGGCTAGCCCTGTGGACGTACGTGCTGACAACGCCAGCAGGCCGCGAATACGCCGTCGATGGGCTCGCCGCAGCCCGGACAGGTCCAGTCTGCGGCTTTCGACAATCGATCGGCTTCGAAGTCGGCGACCACCTGCCGCGCGGCCTCGGTTTCGTGCTCGGGCACCCAGACGCTGGGATAGACGTTGGCCGGCAGCTCGCCCACGCCGCCCCAGAGATACGCCCGGCGCACGTAGGCGGCATAACCGTGTTCGACCAGCAGATCCTTGACGATTTCGGCGTTGATGGGGTCGGCGGCCAGATAGACTTCACAGCAGCCGGCTTCGGTACGCATACAGAGTTCCCGGAACGAACAGCGAAACGTCCAATTGACTTGATCGGGCGCTTTGCTAGTCTGCCAGACGGTCTCTCGCTCGGGTTGTTCTCATGGTCGACACTTTTCGCAAACACGCCCTGATCGTCTGCGTGCTCGTCGTGGCCGTGGTCCTGTCCGGCCCGTTAATGGCCGCCGAGCGCACCGCGGGCATGGACGCGCCTTATAGCTATGACAAGCGAACGCCTTCGGCTGCGGCCATGGCCTTTGACGTGGTCGTAGTACGACCGCTAAGCCTGGTGGCCACGGCCGGGGGTATGGGGTTGTTCATGCTGTCGCTGCCGTTTTCGGTGCTGGGTGACAACGTGAACGAATCCGGCGACCGGCTAGTGGGTGAACCCGGGCGCTATACTTTCACGCGTCCGCTCGGCGAATTCGAGCAGGCGTACAATACCGACTAGGTCAGGCGCCGCCGGCGTACCGCGCGGACTGTCTACGTGTCGGGCAGGATTTGCTCGGCGACGCGTTCCTTTAGGTATGAGAGACCAATTTGGCCGTTTTGTGTTTCCGGCGCGCCGCGGCAGTGCTCGTTGCTGCGTGTTTGATTTGGGGGGCGCCGAGCACGGGCGCGCTGGCCGTGCCGACGCGCACGGCCTCCGACGATAACAACGCGCGTATCGCCAAACTCGTGCGCGAGGCGCGCGAGCAGAGGCTGGCCGATAACCCGGTATGGCGAGCACTGGGTCACTACGAGCCGAACTGGATGCGTGGCGGGGTGCACAGCGAGGTCGCCTCGCCGTGGTTCTTTCTGGCCGGGGACGCCGGGCGCACCGATCCGGCTGCGGAGCTGGCGGCCACCATCGCGGGCCTGTTCGATAAGACGCCTATCGGCCCGCGTGAGAAGCCGGTCTATTGTCTGTTCGTGGCCCGGCGCAAATTTTTGACGGCGCATCTAGATATCGACACTCGGTCCTTGCCGGTCCACCAATGCAAGACCTACGAGCGCTGGCGGGCGATGGTCAGCCCGCGAGAGGCCAGCCTGATCTTTCCAACGGCGTTTCCCAACAGCCCGTCGTCGATGTTCGGGCATACGCTGCTGCGTATCGACTCCAACCGACGTAAGAACGCCACCGAGCTGCTGTCTTATGCGGTGAACTTCGCGGCAGCTGCCCCAGACGGCGAGCGCGGTCTGGGCTTCGTATGGAAAGGCCTGACCGGCGGCTATCCCGGGGTGTTCGGTCTCTTTCCTTACTACGAAAAGGTCAAGCAGTACGCCTGGATCGAAAACCGCGACGTCTGGTCCTATGCGCTTCACCTGAGTGATCCCGAGCTGGATCGCATGGTCGATCATATCTGGGAGATGGACAGCGTCCGCTTCGATTATTATTTCTTGAACAAGAACTGCTCTTATCAGCTGCTCTCGCTGATCGACGTGGCTCGGCCCAGCCTGCGGCTGACCGAGCAGTACGACTGGTATGCCATTCCCTCGGACACGATCCGCTCGCTGGCCGATGTGCCCGGGCTGCTCGGCCCGGCGACCTATCGACCGTCGATGGAGGCGATGCTGCGTAGCGAGACAGACCAGCTCGACGCGGCCGAACAGCGCCTGGCGCGTGAGATCGCCCATCACGAGCGCGCCCCGGACGCTCCGGCGGTGACTGCCTTGACCGATCGCCGCGAGGCCGCGGTGCTGGAGGTGGCCTACGACGCCTTGCACTATCAGACTGCCACCGAGGAAATCGAGCCCGAAGGCGATATGGACACGCCGGCCGCGCGCGCCTACGCCAACGAGATTTTAGCCCGGCGGGCCGCACTCGGCGGCACATCGCCGTTTGCGCCGGTGGCTGCCCCCGAGCGTTCGCCGGATTCCGGGCATCGCTCTCTGCGGGTCAACGCATCGACGGTCTACGCCGACGACAACCTCACGCTGGGATTTCGGCTGCGCCCGGCCTATCACGATCTGCTGGACAACCCGGGCGGCTATACCCACGGCCAGGCGATCGACTTCGCCGATCTCGGTGTGGGCCTTGACCCCGACGACGGTGATCTGGCGATTACCGATTTCACGTTATTGTCGATCACGTCGTTATCGCCGCGAGACGACTGGTTCCAGCCGTTGTCGTTCACGATGGAGACCGGTGCGCGCCGGCGTCCCTCCGGGCGCGTATTCACCGACGCGCCGGATGACCTGGGTTTTTTCTTCCAGGGCGGCCCGGGGCTGGCCTGGGGACAGGACACGATCACGGCGTATGTCTTCGGCGAGCTGTCGGTCGATGCCAATCCCGGCCTGCAACCGGGCTATGCGATCGGCGCCGGGCCGAGTGCCGGGCTGCTCTATTACCCGATTCCGGGTGTTCAGATGCGTTTAGATACCGGCTTGATTCCCTACGTCGCGGGGGCAGATGGGCACTACGGCTGGGCGCGCTTGGATGCGCAGGTGCCGTTGGTCGACGACTTCGCCCTGCGCGGCGGCGTGCAATACGAAGACATCCGGGACCATTCCGGCGTGCGCGTCGATTTCGGCCTGCAGGCCTACTTCTAAATATGGCGCTGACCGTTGACGACAGCGGCTGGCTGGTCGAGGCGCGCCGCCGAGCCTCGCCCAATTACGACGCGCGTCCGTCGGGGACCCCAATCGATGCGCTCGTGGTTCATGGCATGACCGTGCCGCCGGGTATGTTCGGCCACGGTCACATCGAAGCGTTGTTCACCAATACGCTAGACGCGCGGCGAAACGCCTTGTTTGCCGCTCTGGCCGAGATCCGGGTCTCGGCCCATGCGGTCATCGAGCGAACCGGGCGCCTCACCCAGTACGTGGGTTTTGACCAGCGGGCCTGGCATGCGGGGGTGTCGAACCTGGCCGGGCGCGAGCGGGTCAACGATTTCTCGATCGGCATCGAGCTGGAGGGCACGGATGATTGTGTCTACACGCCGGCGCAGTATCGTGTGCTGATCACCCTGGTGCGTTGTCTTCAAGCCCATTATCCGGCGATCACGCGCGCGCGCATCATCGGCCACGAGGACATCGCCCCGGCGCGCAAGACCGATCCGGGGCCGGCGTTCGACTGGGCAGCGTTGTTCGCAGGGCTTACGCGTGGCGGCTAGGCGGCTGCGCAGGGCCCGCGATGTGTCGTTATCATGCCGATCTCTATTTCGGATCAGGACAAGGACAAGCGCGTGAGCGAGGACTATCGCCCGTATCTGGAGACTGCGATCCAGGCCGCCCGGGCCGCGGAAGCGGTCATTGCCCGCTACTACCACACCGATATCGATATCACCCGCAAGGCCGATGCCTCGCCGGTAACCGTGGCCGATATCGAGTGCGAGCGCGTGATCAAGGCCACCTTGTCCGAAGCGTTCCCCGATCACGGCTTTTATGGCGAAGAACTGGGGCGCGAGTCTATCGATGCTGACTATGTCTGGTTGATCGACCCCATCGACGGCACCAAGAGCTTCGTGCGCGGTTATCCCATGTTCTCGACGCAGATCGCGCTGCTGCATCAGGGCGAGCTGGTGGTCGGCGTGTCCAACGCGCCGATGTACAACAACGGTGAGCTGGCCGCGGCCGCCAAAGGCGCCGGGGCGACGTTAAACGGCGCACCGATCGCGGTCAGCGACGTCGATACGATCGCCGAGACGAGTCTGTCGATGGGCAATATCGGGGCGCTGGGGGCTTCGCCCGCCTGGGCGGATATCGGCCGGCTGGTTGGCGACGTACACCGTATCCGCGGCTACGGTGATTTCTTCCACTATCACCTGCTGGCCGGCGGCGCGCTCGATGCCGTAATTGAGTCGGACCTGAATATCCTGGATATCGCCGCACTCGCGGTCATTATCCGCGAGGCCGGCGGCGACGTGACCACGCTGGGCGGCGACCCGCTGGATCTCGAGTCGCGTACGCTGCTGGCCACCAACGGCCGGCTGCGTGAGGCCGTCAACGCGTATCTCACCGAATGGGACGATACGCGCGATGGCCCACGCGACTAGCCGCAGCGATTAGACCAGCGCCGGCGGCTGTTCGTTACGAAACGATACGATCGACCAGCCCTCGGCGCGGGCACGTTCGGCCAATCGCTGGTCCGGGTCGACCGCGACGGCCCGGTCGGCCCATTCCAGCAGCGGAATATCGTTGTGGGAATCCGAGTAGAAGGTCACGCCGTCGATTGCCTCACCGTCGTGTTCGGCGACAAACGTCTTGGCCCGCTCGATCTTGCCGGCCTGGAACGACGGCGTGCCGTCGATGCGCCCGGTATAGCGCCCGTCAATCCGCTCCGGCTCCACGGCGATCAAATGATCCACCTCCAAAAGCGTGGCGATCGGCGTGGTTACAAACGCATTGGTTGCCGTAATGATCGCGATCAGATCGCCGCGTTGACGGTGATACGCCAGCGTCCCACGGGCGTGGCGAGCAATACGGGGCTCGATACGTTCGGCCACAAACCGCTCCCGCAGACCCGCCATCACATCATGGCCGTGGGCGACGAGCGGCGCCAAAGCGAAACGCTGGTATTCATGAATATCGAGAACGCCGGCAGCGTACTGGCCGGCGAACTTATCGTTGGCCGCCGAATAATCGTCGGCCGTGACCCAGCCGGTATCCACGAGAAAACGATTCCACTCGTAATCGCTATCGGTGGCCAGCAGTGTCTGGTCCAGGTCAAAAAAAGTCAGGTGCACGAAACCATGAGCGCCGTTGAGTCAGGCCCGCATCTTCGCGCGAATTGTCGGCGCGTGAAAGCCTGGCGCGCTCACAACCCGTAGCGCGACCGCTTCCGTGCGCGCGCGATCATGACGGCACTGGCGCGCCGGTCACGATCTTTGAATGAACTGAATCGCCCAAAACCGTATTTTTTTGTTTCTTGCGGATTTGTGAAAGAATCGAATCAGTATTTTTACCGAAGGTATCAACGTGATCGATGCACAAGGATACCGCGCCAATGTAGGCATTATCTTGAGCAATGGCTCGGGGCAGGTGTTCTGGGCCAAGCGCATCGGGCAACAGTCCTGGCAATTTCCCCAGGGCGGCATACGCCGGGGCGAACAGCCTGAGGCCGCGCTTTATCGCGAGCTGGAAGAAGAAGTCGGCCTCCGGCCGGAGCACGTCGAGATCATCGGCGCCACGCGCAGCTGGCTGCGATATCGCCTGCCTAAACGCTATATCCGCCGCCACAGCCAACCGCTCTGTATTGGCCAGAAGCAGAAATGGTTCATGTTGCAGCTTGTGGCCGACGAATCCTGCGTGCGCTTCGACGCGTCGGCCAAGCCGGAGTTCGACGGTTATCGCTGGGTCGATTATTGGCATCCCGTCAGCGAAGTGGTCTTTTTCAAGCGTCATGTCTATCGCCGTGCGCTCGATGAACTGGCCCCGTGTCTGGAGGAGTCGACCACGTAACGCGCCGATATTGACATCCGAAAATGACAGCATGAGACTGATCGCTATCGACGGTAGTTGACAATCATTCGCATTCAGCGTGTACTGCCGTCGGAGGTCAGCTTATGTACGTCTGTATCTGTAACGCAGTCACGGACTGCCAGATTCGCGAAGCCTACTGTGACGGCGCCTGCAGTCTGCGCGCGCTGAAAGATAAATTGGGCGTGGCAGGCTGCTGCGGTCGCTGTGCGCCGTGCGCTCGCGACGTGTTAAAGCAATGCCGACAGCAGGCTGTGCCGCTGGCCTTGACGGCCACCGCGGTTACCGACGAAGAAGATGAGGCCGAGGCGCCACTGGCTGCCACCGTAGGCTAACCATGCGTTCGCGTCGTTGTTGTCGGCGCGTGGCTCGGCTAATCTGAGCCTTTCAATCCGCCGGCCGAACGGGAGGCCCCATGAAAGGCGATGCCAACGTCGTCAAACACCTGCAAGAAGCGCTCAAGCTGGAGCTGACGGCGATCAACCAGTACTTCTTGCACGCGCGCATGTACGAAGACATGGGCTTTTTCGAGCTCGGTAAACACGAGTACAACGAATCGATCGAAGAAATGCAGCACGCCGATCGGTTCATTCAGCGCATCCTGTTCTTGGACGCGTTGCCTAATCTTCAGGATCTCGGTCGACTGCGCATCGGCGAGAATCCTAAAGAGATGCTGGAAGGCGACCTGGCAGCCGAGTACGAAGGCCATGCCCACTACAAGGCAGCCGTTAAGGTATGCGAGGACGCCGGTGACTATGCCACCCGCGATCTGTTTGCCGACATCCTGGCCGATGAAGAAGAACACATCGATTATATCGAGACCCAGCTGGACCTCATGAAGTCGATGGGCGAGCAGAATTATCTGCAGTCGCAGACCGGCCCGGATATCAACCAGATCCCGGAGACTGGCGCGCCGGAGAAATAAGCGCCCATACGTGCGCGCTGATTAAAAGCCCGTCGGATGCCGACGGGCTTTTTTTGGTTACTTAGAACGGCTTGACGATGGCCAAGATCACGATCGCGACCAAGAAGACGGTGGGCACTTCGTTCATGAGCCGGAAATAGGTCGCCGAGCCCTTGGCGCGATCTTCACGGAATTTCTTGACCTGGGCCTGGCACCAACCGTGAAAGCCGACCAGCAGGACGACCAGGGCGATCTTGGCGTGGATCCAGCCGGTATTCACGAACCAGCCCCAGCCCAGCATCGCGACCAGCCAGATGCCCATGGCGATCGTGGCCACGGCCGCGATGGACATGAGAATCGATAGCCGCTTTTCCATGGTCTTGAAGCGTTCGCGGCTGATCGTATCGGTGGCCTCGGCGTGATAAACGAACAGGCGCGGCAGATAGAACAGACCGGCGAACCACGCCACCATGAAGATGACGTGGAAGGCTTGAACCCATAGATACATGCTGTGTCTCTCTTGAACAAAACGCGCAGGGCAACCGGCGCGCCGGTTGATGAATGACGTGATTGTACCGTTCGAGCGCTGGCCTCTGCTCAGCGCCGATAGGTAGCTGCCACGGTAGCCGGGGTCAGAATGCCGTAGGGAATCGGTTTGCCGCCGGTGAGCGTGCTGGTGCGCTGAACAATCAGGGCCTCTGCGTCGGTCGATTCGAATTGATCGTAGGCCTCCTGCAGGCTGGCCCGTACGTCGATAGAAAACGTATCGGCCCGGTGGGCGGGTAGATCCATCAAATCGATGGCGTCGTCGGGCGCATACAGCGCGGCCAGGGCCTCGGCCGGGGATTCGGTCCGGGGTTTGTCACTGTCTTTGACGGGCTCGGCCGTGCTGTCCGCTTTCTCGGCCTCGGCCCGCCGCGCTCGTTCGGCCAGGGCTCGACCCAGCGCGTCGGGACGCATCAGCTGAAGGCGGCCCTCGGCCGGTCGAATGAGCAGCCAGTCGATTCTGGCGCCCAGCGCCCGGGAGACGGCTGCGAAGTTGGTCTCGGCGTCCAGAACTCGGAATTTGCGATTCATGGTCGTCAAGACACTGGCCCGGCGCAGGTACTGAGACACGGGATCGTTGCGATAGTCCAGACCGCGCCGCCGCAGAATCAGCCGGAATATCGAGTCCGATACCGCGACCCGTCGCGAGATGACCAGCGCTGTGATGATCACCAACATGCCGGGCACGACGATCGTGGTCTGGCCCGACAGCTCCAACAGAGCCACCAGCGCAGAAAGCGGGGCCTGCAGTACCGAGGCCATCAGCGCGCCGATGCCCAGTAGCGCATAAAGCCCGGCCTCGCTGATGGGCAGTCCGAGCTGGTTGGCGGCGGCACTGCCCCAGGCGCTGCCAAGCGCGGCGCCGGTCACAAACATAGGCAAGATGATGCCGCCGGGCATGGCTACGGCCACGGCCATCAGCGTGGCAATCAGCTTGGCCAGCCCGATCCCGAACGCCGCACCCACGATGAACTGCCCGGCCAGAGCCTGGTTGACCGTCTCGAAACCCAGCCCCAGGATCTCGGGAAATACCGCGGCCAACAGGCCGGTGACGAGCCCGGCTAATGCCATGCGCAGACTGGGCCGGATACGCGCGAAGGCCGGGCCCAGTGCGCCGGCGGCGCGTACGAAACCGCCGCCGAGCGCCCCGAAGACCGCGCCCATGAGTGTCATCACCGGCAGTTCCGCGGCGTGAAAGTTATCGGCGGCGCCGGTCAGCTGTGGGTGCAGGTTGGGCAGGTCGAGGGTCACCAGCGAGCCCGTCACGGCGGCCAGAATGATCGGCGCGAAGCCGGCAATGGTGTATTCCATCATCACCACTTCCATGGCGAAGATGACCGCGGCCAGCGGCGTATTGAACGACGCCGCGATGCCGGCCGCCGTACCGCAGCCCACCAGCGTGCGCACGCTGTTGTTGGGCAGTGCCAGCCGTCGTGCCAGCCAACTGCCGACATAGGCGCCGCTGTGCGCCGCCGTGCCTTCGCGCCCCACCGATTGCCCGGTGGCAATAGCAAACGCCGAGCCGGCGAGATCGATAATCGCAGCCTTGAACGGTAAGAAGCCCTGGTAATACATCAGCCGCTCGATGATGTGCACGATCCCGTTCTCGAGCGACTTGAGCCACCACTCCACGACCAGGCCCAACAACAAGGCGCCGATCAGCGGCACGGCGACGCGCACGGCGAGATCGGCGCTGACGAACGTGTCCCCGGCGTTGCCGAACGCGGTGAAGATCGGCAGACGAATACCCTGGATCGCGCCGTACAGCAGTAGAATCACGCCGCCGGACAGCGCGCCGGTCAGCCCGCCCAGTACGCATAACAACCCCAGGCCGGGCGTGTTCTCCACGTCCGCGAGCTGGCTGCGCCATTGCTCGACCGCACGCGACCAGCGGGCAGCCATTCGGCGTCGCATATGGTCGCGCTTGGACATGAAACGAGTCTGGGGTTGTCGATACCGCGCGTGTAGTATGCGCTGCACAGCCGAATACCGACAGGTGGCCCCATGGCAAAAACGCAACGCATTGGAATCGTCGGCGGGACCGGCTATGCCGGGGCCGAGCTTCTGCGCCTGCTCAGCCACCATCCCAACGCCGACATTCACGTCGTCACATCGCGCGGTGAGGCGGGCACCCCGCTTGCGAGCGCCTATCCGCAGCTGGACGGTCTGACCGATCTGATCTTTCAGGCGCCGGATATCGATAGCCTGGCCGCGTGTGACGTGGTGTTTTTTGCCACGCCCCATGCCGCGGCCATGCACGATGTGCCTGCGCTTCTGGAGGCCGGTTGTCGAGTGATCGACCTCTCGGCCGATTTTCGTCTGCGGGACCCCGTGCTCTGGGCCCGCTGGTACAACGCCGAACATGTCGCACCCCAACTGATTGAGCGCGCGGTCTACGGCCTGCCCGAGCTGACCGGCCGCACCGCGATCGCCGCGGCCGATCTGGTGGCGTGTCCGGGCTGTTATCCCACGGCCGTGCTGCTGGGCTTTATGCCGTTGCTGCGGGCCGGCGTAGTCGATCCGGCCCGATTGATTGCCGATGCCAAAACCGGTGTGTCCGGGGCGGGAAAGAGCCTCAAGCCCGGGTTTCTTTATGCCGAGATGGCGGACTCGTTCAAAGCCTATGCCGTGGGCGGGCATCGCCACCTGCCCGAGATCGAGCAGATGCTAGGTCAGCTGAGCGACACGCCGATCGGTCTGACCTTCGTGCCGCATCTCGTGCCCATGATCCGCGGGATCCATGCCACGCTTTATGCCCCGCTCAGAGACGGCGCGGATCACGATCTGCAGGCGCTGTACGAGCGCACCTATGCCGACGAGCCGTTCGTCTCGGTGATGGCCGCTGGCGGCACGCCGGAAACCCGGCACGTACGCGCGACCAACCAGTGCCGTATCGCCGTGCATCAGCCTCAGAACGCTGGTCAGGCGGTAGTGCTTTCGACCATCGACAACCTGGTCAAGGGCGCGGCGGGTCAGGCGGTACAGAACTTCAATCTGATGATCGGCGCGCCGGAAACCACGGCGCTGACACAGATCGCCCCGATCCCGTGAGACAATGACGCGGACTGGGCCGGCAGCGGTCCAGCCGCGACGCGGGTAAGCGACGTTGGCTATTGCATGAAACGTCCAAGCGCCCCATGTCGTATGATGAACAGTCGCGGGTTCGATAGGAACGACGCTTATGAGTACAACCGAAGTTACTGACACCACGACCGCCGATGCCCAAGACGATGCGCTGGTGTTCACCGACGCGGCGGCGTTGAAGGTCAAGGAACTGCTTGAAGACGAAGCCAATGACGCGCTCAAGCTGCGCGTGTTTGTCTCCGGCGGCGGCTGCTCGGGCTTTCAGTACGGTTTCACGTTCGATGAAAACGTTGAGGATGGCGATACGCTGATCGAAAAACAGGGCGTGACGCTTCTCGTCGACCCCATGAGCCTGCTGTATCTCATGGGCGCCGAAATCGATTTCTCGGACGGGATCGAAGGCGCGCAGTTCGTGATCCGTAACCCCAACGCCACGACCACCTGCGGCTGCGGCAACTCGTTCGCGGTATAAGTGTAAGCCTGCGCGCCTTGCCCCCTCGAGGGGCAATTCGCCGCAGGCGAATGGGGTGACAGACAATCCCAAAAACTTTGCGTCAGCAAAGTCCGCGCGAACGCGCGGCGCAGTTCGTGATCCGCAACCCCAACGCCACGACCACCTGCGGCTGCGGCAACTCGTTCGCGGTATAGGAGCGAACCTGCGAGCCTTGCCCCTCGAGGGGCAAGGCTCGCAGGCGAATGGGGTGACAAACAATCCCGAAAACTTTGCGCTAGCAAAGCCCGCGCGAATGCGCGGCGCAGTTCGTGATCCGCAACCCCAACGCCACGACCACCTGCGGCTGCGGCAACTCGTTCGCGGTATAGGGCAAACCTGTGCGCCTTCGTCCCCTCGAGGGGACGATTCGCCGCAGGCGAATAGGGGTGACAACAATCCCAAAGCTTTGCGCAGCAAGCCCCGCGCGAACGCGTGGCGTGCTACTGGCTCACGCCCGAGCGCGTTCTGTTACCCGGCCGAATACACCGCGCCCAATAGCGCCGGGCGTGCGGCACCGGTAACGTAAGGCGCGTTGCCGGGACGACCGGCCAGGCGCTCACGCGCCAGCCAGGCGAATGCAATCGCTTCCAGCCAGTCACCGGCCACGCCGAGATCGTCGGTGACCGTAACGTCGGCTGGTGCGACGTGGGCCGCAATGCGCGCGGCGAGATAGGCGTTGTGGGCGCCGCCGCCGCACAGATACACCGTGTCCACGCGCGATTCGCCATCGTGGACGGCTCTTGCGATGGTTATGGCGGTGAGCTCGGCGAGGGTCGTCTGTACATCGACGGGCGTGACCTCATGTGTCAGGCGATCGAGATGGGCGTCCAGCCAAGCGAGGTTGAACCAGTCCCGGCCTGTGCTTTTGGGAGCGGCGCGGGCGAAATACGGCTCGGCCAACAACGCATCCAGCAGGGGCCGGTCGATGCGACCGGTCGCGGCCCAGGCGCCGTCGGCGTCGAATGCGGCGTCCCGGTGTCGAGCGATCCATTCGTCCATCAGACCGTTGCCGGGCCCGGTATCGAATCCGCGGATCTTGAGCACGTCGCGGTCTGCGCCCGGAGCCAATTGCGTGATGTTGGCGATGCCGCCGATATTGACCACGGCTCGCGCCTGCTCGGCTTGCCCGAATAGCGCGCCGTGACAGGCACAGACCAGCGGTGCCCCCTGGCCGCCAAGGGCCAGATCCATGCTGCGAAAGTCCGACACCACGGTCGCGTTGGTCTCTGCGGCGATCCGCGCGCCCTGGCCAAGCTGCAGGCTGAAGCCGGGGGTGTCGTCCGGGGCATGCCAGACGGTCTGGCCGTGGCTGCCGATACCCGCAAGATCCTCGAGGGCTACGCTGGCCTTATCGCAGACTGCCCGGGCGGCCGCGGCGGCCCACTGGGCCACGGCCTGGTCGAGCCGGCCGTATTCGGCAAAACGTAGCCGATGATCCGGGCCGTTGGCCGCCAGTAGTGCGTCTCGCAGCCCGGCGGGCGGGGGCGCGCTGTGCGTGGCCACGACGTCAACGCCCCCTCGGGCGTGCGGATTGAAACGCACCAGCACGGCGTCCATGGCATCGACGCTGGTCCCGCTGATGAGCCCGACGTAATACCCGTCCGGCATCTAGCGTTCGCCGGCCTCGGCTAATTGGACATCCCCGCCGGGGCGTTCCAGGGCGGCCATCAATGGGCGTGCCGTCTTCTCGAAGCGCGCCAGAGCGCTGCCGGTCAGCGGCGGGGCGCCCGGCAGCTTGACGGTTTGCGGATTACGCGGCTGGCCGTCGACGCGAAACTCGTAGTGGACATGCGGCCCGGTGGCCAGCCCGGTCATGCCGACATAGCCGATGACCTGGCCTTCCTTGACGGTATCGCCCACCGACAGGCCGCGGGCAAAGCGAGACATATGCGCAAACCGCATGGTGACGTGACGATCGTGGCGAAGCTCTACCATGTTGCCGTAGCCGCCGTTACGCCCCCGGAACGTGACCTTGCCCGAGCCAGTGGCCCGGATCGGCGCACCCTGCGGCGCGGCGAAGTCGGTGCCTTCGTGACGGCGCAGGCGATGCAGGACCGGGTGGCGACGCTTGAGATTGAACGGCGAACTGATGCGCGTGAAATCCACCGGCGCGCGAACAAACGCACGACGCATCGGCCGACCGTCGGGGCGGTAATACCCGCTCTGTCCGGCGCTGTCGGTATAACGAATCGCTTGTACGTCCTTGGTTGTCCCCTGAAGCGTGGCCGCCAGCAGCGGGCCGGTGCCGACACGCTGGCCGTCTCGATAGAGCTCGTCGTAGGCCACGACGAATCGGTCGCCGGACTGGACATCGCGGCCTAAATTGACGTCGGCCGACAAGACCTTGTTGAGCTGGGCGACCTGCGGTCGCGACAACCCGGCGGCCAGAGCATCCTTGTACAACGAGTGGCGAATCACGCCGCGGGCGTAGGTCCGGCGATGTTGCAGGGCCTTCTGGGCCAGGCTGCCGGAAAATCCATCGCCGTCGTCATCGCGCGAAAGCGTGATCGTACGCGCGGCATCGATCGGATAAACCAGGCTTTGGACGCGCCCGGCCATATCGGCTTCGACCTGTAGATGCGAGCCGGCTCGCAGACCGCGCGTGAAATAGTGGCCCAGATCCGGCATGTGAGCGATGCGCAACGAGTCCATATAAGACAGACCGGCACGCTCGAAGGCCAGCGACAAGGTATCGCCCTGCTCGATATCGACCGAGCGCCAGCCGGGGTGCGCGGCATCGCCGATCAGATCGCCCGCCGGCGCCATGGTCAGTGCCTTGGCGTCCAGCCCGGACATGCCCGGTGACGGGGTGAGCTGTCGAATCTGATTGACCGGGCGGGCACGCGCACTCGTGCCGACGTGTGCGACGGCCGGGATCAGACGTGCCTCGCGCGCGACGTTGGACGGCGAGGCCGTCTCGGCGCTTGCGACCGGCGCCGCAGAGCTCCCGTCGGGCGCGGTATAAAACCCGTACCAGACGCCAAGGGCGGCCAGCGGCACCAGCCCGAACGGCAGCCAGCGCCGGATTCGCCCCGGCTGTGAACGCGGCTGCGATTCACGCAGCCAAAGATAGTCTTGATCGACCAGTCTGCCCATAGACACCGTCGCCTTTGAGATCCCAGCGCAGCAGGCCCCCTTTGCGCGCCGCGGTTGAGGGCATAAAGGAGCATAATGTCAACGGTTTGGCAACTTTTGCGTCTTCCGGGCGGCACTCCGAACCGGGGTGCTAACGGCGTTTGGCGGCCGCCGCCTTCGGTGTCCGGCCGCGACAGCCTTTATCGCGTCTTCGTTCCCCGAGCGGCGGCTGGTGATCGCGCGAGCTTGTGTCGCGACACGCACCAATAGATGCCGGCCGCCGGATTCGGTAGCATCTTGCGCGCTGCACGCGCGTGCGGCCGAGCTATTTACACACTCGGGCCTGGCCAGGACAGCCTCGGCCGGGGCCGTGATCATGGAGCATGCGTTGAGCGAACAATCCTGGGAACCCGGGGCATCCTGGGCCGAGATCAAGCGCGGCACGGACGAAATCATCCCTGAGGCCGAGTTTCGCGAACGCTTCGAAAAAGCCACCGCCGAAGGTCGTCCGCTAATCGTCAAGGCCGGATTCGATCCGACGGCGCCGGATCTGCATCTCGGGCATACGGTGCTGCTCAACAAGATGCGCTGGCTGCAGGACATGGGACACGACATCGTGTTTCTGATCGGCGACTTCACCGGCCGGATCGGTGATCCCACCGGTAAGAACGTGACGCGCAAGCCGCTGACCGAAGCCCAGGTGGAGGCCAATGCTCGTACGTACGAAGCCCAGATCTTTCGCGTGCTGGACCCCGCTCGCACGCGCGTGGTGCTGAACTCATCCTGGTTGAATGATTTTTCGGCCGCGGATCTGATTCGACTGGCCTCGTCGCACACCGTCGCCCGGATGCTCGAGCGCGACGACTTCCACAAGCGCTATCACGCCAATCAGCCGATCGCGATTCACGAGTTCCTGTATCCGTTGCTCCAGGGCTACGACTCGGTGGCACTGGAGGCCGACCTCGAGCTCGGTGGCACCGATCAGAAGTTCAACCTGTTGATGGGGCGCCATCTGCAGCAGGCCAACGGGCAGACGCCGCAGGCCGTATTGACCATGCCGTTGCTCGAAGGCCTGGACGGCGTGAACAAGATGTCCAAGTCACTGGACAACTACGTGGGGATCGATGAAGCGCCGGACGAGCAGTACGGCAAGCTGATGTCGATATCGGATACGTTGATGTGGCGCTACTACGAGCTGCTGTCGTTCGAAACGGTCGATGTGGTTACCGGATTTCGCGAGGCCGTGGCCGACGGCGACAACCCGATGACGTACAAGCATCGTCTGGCCGGCGAAATCGTGGCGCGCTTTCACGGCGAGTCTGCAGCGGAAAAGGCCCGCGAGGCATTCGTGGCGCGTTTCTCCAACAAGGTCGTGCCTGAAGATATCGCCTTGATGCCGATCGTCGTGGACGCCGAGGGCATACAGATCGCGGCCCTGCTCACTGCAAGCGAGCTCACCCAGAGCAACGGCGAAGGCATGCGACTGGTCAAGCAAGGTGCGGTTCGAGTCGACGGGGAGGTGGTCAAGGACAAGGCAGCCCGGTACCAGCCCGGCCAGGAGCTGCTCTTGCAGGTGGGCAAGCGCCGTATTGCGCGTGTGTCGCTAAGCGCAGCGTAAAATCAGCCCCGCTTCGTCCGTCATGACAGGCCATGGACAGGCATGACAGATTTTTTGCAGAAAGTCGTTGACGCTGAGAATTGAATCCCTAGAATACGCATCTCTCGCAAGGCAGCGAGGCTTCGGAAGCGGGGCTGGCGGCTGACTTGAGAGGACAGCGAAGCGGGTTTTGGAACACGTTTTGGCTGGGTTTCGAAATCGGGATCAAAAAGGCCTTGCGGTCTGATTCGGGTTTCGGATAGACTGGCAGGCCGCGAAGCGGTAACGTCAGTTGAGCTGACAACGCTTTTTGAGATTGTTTCAAAAAGATGTTGACGGCCCAGCAAAACGACGTAGAATACGCGCTCTCGCAACGACGGAAAGCTTCTAAAGCCAACGTCGCCGATCTTTAACAACTTGTAAGTGACTTGTGTGGGTGCTCCTGTGGGGTGGCAATTAGCCATTACCCAAACAGAGCATCCAAGCATAAAGCTTGGGATCGCTCGCGAGACTGAAATGTCTCGCACCAGTTAGATAGAAAGTATTTAAACTGGAGAGTTTGATCCTGGCTCAGATTGAACGCTGGCGGCAGGCCTAA
>DCKU01000021.1 GCA_002320455.1 Salinisphaera sp. UBA1666 | reverse complement strand
GTCCGAATTCTGGGGTCCAGTTCACGCGACATCGCGATGATCCGCAATGTGGTGCTGCACGCATTACAGGATTACACACAGAGCGCCGGGTTTTATCAGTTGCTGCCTGTACTGATGTCGCCCATTACCGACCCGCTGAATCATGCGGTCGACCCAGCTCAGATTATCCATGAGGGACGCACGCTACAGTTGACTGCGAGCATGATCTTTCACAAACAGCTGGCGCTGGCCAGCGGGGTGCTGGATCGCATCTTCATCCTTGCGCCGAATATTCGACTGGAGAAGCCTAGCGTCAAGGGGTCAGAGAACCATCTACTCGAATTCTCTCAGTTCGATCTGGAAATGCGCGACGCATCGATGTTCGAGGTGATGGCGTTTCTCAACGATCTACTGAACTACGTTTTCGAGACCGTCTGCACCGATGAACAGTCGGCGAACGCCCTTGCGCGTCTAGGCCGCGTTCTGCCGCCGATGAATCGCTCGTTTCCGATCATGTCGTCGGACAAACTCATCGAGGAATACGGCGATGACTTCGAGCAAGTGATTTCGAAAGGCTCCGACACGCCCGTGTTCATTACGAGCTATCAGCGCGAATTTTACGACCGCGAGGACAGCGGCACGCCAGGCAGGTATCGAAACTTCGACCTGATCTATCCGGAAGGTTTCGGCGAGGGCCTGAGTGGTGCCGAGCGCGAGTACGACTACGACCGGATTGTGGCGAAAATGGGCGAGACGGGCGTCGACCAATGCCCATTCGCGCGATACCTCGAACTTGCCAAGGCCGGCGAGATACCGCAGACGGCCGGCGCCGGCATCGGCGTTGAGAGGCTGCTTCGATTCATCGTGGGTCGGCGACAGATCCGGGATGTCAGCCCGTTCGACCGTTCTGTCGGCAGCCCCATGGCCTTCTGATGGCCATGGGTATCCGCCAGAGCGAAACCGTAGCGCCCGGAAAAGACGTGCCGCACGTTCTCATCACGACGATTCCGTCGGATTCCCACACGTGGAATCTGATGTATATGCGTTTGTTGGTGGCAGAGCATGGCGCGGCAGTCGACTGCCTGGGGTGCTGTGTGCCCTACACGCACACGGCAGATGAAGTCGTAGCGCAGAAGCCCGATTTAGTCATCGTGTCGACAGTGAACGGTCATGGAAGCCAGCAAGGCGGCGAGCTGATGCACATCGCCCGCGCCCGGCTTGGTTCGAGTACGCCGCCATTCGTCATCGGCGGCCAGATCGCCGTAGAAACGGCCCGCTACCGGCTGGCTGCCGAGGCACTGATCCGCGCCGGATACGAGCGCGTCTTCTATGGCGAGAGCGCCATCCCGGCCTTCAACCGATTCATGCGCAACTTCGTCGCGAGCCATGCGAACAAGCCGCGTGTGCTCACGGGATGAATGTGCCCCAACAAAGACTATGTAGAGGCTCGGCCATGAAAAGCACGTCCGCGTCCGTCCCGGAGAAAACGCCGGACAGCATGCTTCAGACAAAGCTGCTGTCGTTCTTTTCGTTGAAAGAGATCGCCGGCATCGATCTGTTGGCGAACCGCCTGGTGCGTAAGTACGGCGTTGATGGACTCTCGTCGCGCACGTTGCTCGTGGCCTACGGCGGTGGCAAAGACAGCACATACACGGTGGCATTCCTGCGCGCCGTACAGCTGCGGCTCGCGAATGAGCACGGAAGCACCTTCATGCTCCGCTCGGCAACGATGCGTCACGCGGGTGTGCCGAAGGCCGTGATGGAAAACATCGATCGAGTCTATCGACGCCTGGACATGCTCGAAGACGACCGCGTCGAGTTGTTGGTCAACGATCTCGACCAAGTCAGACCATTCCACGTGGACTTGCCCTTCCCGGAGTCGCTACGCAGCATCAATCGCCGCGACATCCTGCTCAACGGGCATCGCACCCAGGGCGACGGGCGGCCGACCTTCTGCAACGCCTGCAACCTGAATGTCGCCAATTTCTTCGGCCGGTCTGCCTGGTACGGCACGCCGGTTGATGCCGTTTTCACGGGCGATTCGGCAGAGGAACAGCGCACCTATTACGCGTGGATCATGCGTTTGGCGCGGCAGGCCGGCGCAGATATGCGATCACTGCGTGACCGCGGTTTTCACGGCGTGCTCAAGGGACTCAATGCTATTGGCCGCGCCTACTATTCGGAGATTCACGGCTCGAACGAACACGAGGCGCTCGATCGACGCGAGGTCGCAGCCGGCGACGTTGCGCATATTCCGGAATTCATCTCGATATACGACCTGGTTCACTACGACCTCGATGCGCATCGCGACTTGATAACCGGCTTTCTGGGATTCGAGATCGACGAGCTGGCCTTCAGTTTCACCGAATCCGACTGCGCGAATCCCGCTGTCATGGCCCACTTGCGAGGCCTGAAAGCCGAGTACGTCGAAAAGCGGAGTTACGAGCAGGGCGTGCGCGAATACGTCCAGCTTGGCCAAACACTCATGGCCAAAAAGCAGATACCGCAGGATCTGCAGGATATTGTGCTCGCGCGCTATTCCACACCTGCGCGCATCGAGTCCATGCGGTCGCGCATGGTGCAGTTCTGCGAGGAAGCGCACCGGATCTCACTCGAGCAGTCGATTTGCATGGTCTTCTCACCGTTCGTTGGGGAAGGGTTGCGTCTAGTCGACTGGATCGAGACACAGCATCCCGAGCTCAAGGCCAACGTCGAAGACATCCGAGACATCCTCAGTGGTGACGACGACAACGATCTGCTGCGACCGCTGCTTGAGAACTATTCAGGCTTGCCGATCGCGAACATGCGCCACCTTTGGTGCCAGCCGGAAATCAGTTTCAGTAAACGGGATACGCTGCTGGCACGCGTGCGTGAAGGCGATCCACACAAGGCCGCAGTAGACATACGGGACGAAGACGGTCGAACGGTATCCACCACTGTCATATCGGGTCGATGAACAGCCCTTGGAGTGATTCATCGACCGCTTCGCCGGCGGCTTTCGGCCCATTCGTCGAGTCATCCGCACGCGAGGGCCGCATCGTCTTTCAGCCTCGGATGGGCTTCGGCGAACCGCACCGGATGCGCGAGGGGCTCGCAGCAGTCAAATCTAGCCGCCATCCGACAGTCGGAACCATCACGCTCGACGCCTACACCCGTGTCGGCGACTACATCACGCCGCGCACAGTGATCGAAGGGCAGGGCGATCTGAACGGCTATCCGATCCTGACTCACGCGCCACACATCACGGCCGCGCTGATAGAAGGCATTCACGACATGACCTTCCCGGTGCAGGTTCGCCATGGCACGGCGCTACCGGAGCGCATTTTCGAGCAGCTTGTCGTTCTTGGGTTACCCGCCACCGAGGGCGGGCCGATTTCCTATTGCTTGCGCTACAGCAGGACGCCAATCCCGGAGGCGGTGAGCGCATGGAAGCAAGGCTGCAGGATACTCTCGCAGGCCGGGCCGAGCGCGCACATCGAGAGTTTCGGCGGCTGCATGTTGGGCCAGCTATCCCCGCCGAGCCTCCTTATAGCCATTACGCTGATTGAGGCGCTTTTCTTTCGCGAATATGGGGTGCGTAGCGTCTCGCCAAGCCTCGCCCAGGGCACCAGCGACACACAGGATGTCGGATCACTGATCGCGCTCAGGCGCCTCGCCGCGCACTACTTGGGCGCCGATGACTGGCACGTCGTTTTCTACATGTATATGGGCGTGTTCCCAAACACATACGAAGGGGCGTGCAATCTGATCGTGGATGCCACAAAAGTCGGCGTTGCCGGCGGCTGCCACCGGATCATCGTGAAAACGCCGTCCGAAGCAATCGAGATACCAACGGTCGCTTCAAACCTGGACGCCATCGCATTAGCTGCCACTCAGGCCCAGGAAACTGACGAAACCGGGGACCTCAATACACCGGCCGTGCAAGACCATGCGCAAGACTGTGCCGCGGAGGCGGCCTGCATCGTCGACGCGGTGCTTGCGCTTCATGACGATATCGGCACGGCCATTATCCGCGCATTCAAACGCGGGATGCTCGATGTGCCGTACTGGCTGCACCCCGATAACCCAGGCGTCACGCGCACCCTGATCAACGCCGATGGCGAGTTGCGATGGGCAAGGCGCGGCAAGATTCCGCGCCCGCACGGCCTTCGACAGTTCGACCCACCAGCGCGCGACATCAGCTCCGATGAGCTGATCGAGATGCTTTGGTTCAAGGCCAACTGCTATCGAGCATCGCGCGCCACCTGATTTATCTGACCCATCGGGAGACCTATGTCCGCTCACCGCACCAACAAAAGGCTGACCGTGCCGACAATTCGCCGCATGAAAGGCGGCGACAAGATCGTTTCGCTGACAGCCTACTCAGCCTGGATGGCACGCTTGATCGATTCCGTGACTGACGTGCTGATCGTGGGCGACTCGATGGCCATGGTCGAGTACGGCATGTCGAGCACACTCGGTCTGCCGCTGGACACTGTGATCGGCCACTGCGCCGCCGTGGATCGGGTCAGACAGCGGCCGTTGCTGGTGTGTGATCTGCCGTTCGCGAGCTTCGAGCGTTCGCCGCAGCAGGCCTACGAAAGCGCCGCCCGCGTGATCGCGGAAGGTGGTGCCGATGCGGTCAAGCTCGAGTGTACCGAGGCGATGGCTGAAACCGTGGCCTTTCTCGTGCAGCGCGGCATCCCGGTGATGTCGCATATCGGCCTGATGCCGCAACACGTCAACGCTCAAGGCGGATTCAGACGGCAAGGCAAGGGCAAGACCGCGTCGAGCGAGCTGGTCAAGCAGGCCAAGATGATGGCCCATGCCGGGGCCTTCTCCCTACTGCTCGAGGGCATCTATTCGGAAACCGCCGATCTGGTTACAAAATCGGTGACAGTGCCCACGATCGGTATCGGCGCCTCGCTGGGATGTGACGGCCAGGTGCTGGTCACCGAAGATATTCTCGGCCTGACCGGCGACGACATTCCCGGCTTCGCGCGTATATACCAGGACCTCAAGCCAGGCATCGAGGAGGCCGCCGCGCGCTTCGCCGACGATGTGCGCGAGGGGCTGTTCCCGCAAGACAGCTGAGCATGACCTTGGCCTATCGTGATCTGGCCCTGGCGTTGTTGGTCGTATCGGTCTGGGGTGCCAACTTCACGGTCATACAGCTCGGCCTGCAAGGCTTTCCGCCGCTGCTTCTAGCGGCCCTTCGCTACGTACTGGCCTTGCTGCCGGCGGTTGTGTTCATCGCCCGGCCGGCGACACCGAATCGCTTCTGGATCGGGTACGGGCTGACCTCGGGTGTGGGCCAGTTCGGCTGCCTGTTCTACGCGATGCATATCGGTATGCCGGCGGGGGTTGCCTCGGTGGTGCTGCAGTCGCAGGCGTTTTTCACGATCCTGCTCGCCGCGCCGGTGCTTGGCGAACGCATCACCGCGCGCCAGCTCGTCGGGATGCTGGTCGCCGGGGTGGGCCTGTATCTGGTTGGTGCCAGCGCCGACGCCCACCGGCTGGTCGCCATCCCGCTGCCGGCGTTCGTATTCACGATGGTCGGGGCGCTGTTCTGGGGCATATCGAATCTGATCATTCGGCTGGCGAGTGCCGATGCCCGCGCACACGACCGCGACCTGAACATGCTCAGCCTGGTCGTATGGTCGAGTGCCATCCCGCCGATTCCATTGCTGGCATTGTCGATGGCTCTCAACGGCCCAGGCGCGATGAGCATGGCCACGGTCTCATGGAGCTGGATGACCGTTTTTGCCGGCTGCTATCTCGCGTATGGCGCCACGCTGTTCGCGTTCGGCACCTGGAGTCGGCTGCTGGCCGATTACCCGGCGGCAAAGATCGCGCCGCTGTCGCTGCTCGTGCCGGTGACCGGCCTGCTGACGGCGCGGGTTGTGCTCGACGAAGTGCTCACGCCAGAGCAATGGATCGGCTGCATTCTGATCATGACCGGGCTGATCCTGAGCATGTTGCGCCGGCGCGCCCGGCCGGCTTCGATCGCCGACGAGTCGAGCAATGCGACGCACTAACCCGCGCGCGTACTCGCGGCATGCAGCCGACGATCCAGACAATGCCCGATGGTGCGTATGGCTTGCTCCACGGGCAGGCTCCAATCGGTCGCATAGCTCAACCGCAGGCAGTGTGCGAAACGGCCATAGACCGAAAAGAGGTTGCCGGGCGCGATGGTGATGCAATGAGCGAGCACATCGCGGAGCAACGTATCGGCCCGGATTGTCTCAGGCATACGCACCCAGATGACCGCGCCGCCCGCCGGGCTGTCGTAGGCGCACTGGAATGCGGGCAGGCAGCGGGCGAGCGCGGCGAGCATACGGTCGCGATGCGCCATGAGTCGTTCGTTCAACTCGCCGATTGCGTGATCGTATTCACCGCTGCGCAACACGCCGGCCAGCAGCTCCTGGGCATCGCTCGACAGCTTGTTCGGCAGAAACTGGATATAGGTGAAAAGCTCAGCCGGGGGTTCGCGGGTCGCGATATAGGCCGCGCCAAGTTCCGGGCCGATGGTCTTGGAAAAACCCCCGACGACAGTGACATTATCCGCGCCGCACAACGCGTGGAAACGGGGCGTGTCGACAAAGCACAGATCGGCGTAGCTCGCGTTTTCGACCACGTGAATCTGATTCTGAGCGAACAGCGTCGCGATAGCGCGCCGCGTCGACTCGTCGAGCAAGTGACCGGTGATCTGATTCATGCGCGAGGACACCAGCGCCAGGGCGATATCGCCCTGGCCGCAGGCCTCAGCAAGGCGCGCGACCAACGTATCCGGATCATCGCGCATATCGAACTCAACGGCCTCCAGGCCGAGCATGTCTAACACGCGCGGGATCGCCCAGGTGCAGGGCGTCTCGACCAGCACCTTACGGCCGCGACAGCGCGAGCGAATAGCGGCCGCCAGCGCATTCTGGAACGACGACACGATGAAAAGATCGTCGTAGCCGTAGTGGCGGCCGAGAACTATTTCGGCAATGGCCGCGCGCAAAGGCGGGCTGCCCGCGAACGACGGCCCGCGGAGGGTTTCGTGCGGGATGTCCGCTGGCGTTCGATTCAGGTCCGAGGCGTGATGGCGCAACGGCGAGAAATAGTGGGGCGCATCAATTGACAACGGCACCACGCCAGGCTTGCGTGCGTTCGTGTAGACCGTTTCGAGCAAATTACGGCCAGGTTCGATCAACACGCGGCATGCTTTCGAGCTGACGAAGTAGCCGCGGCGCGGCTTGGCGTATATCAATTCGCGGGCTTCGAGATCTGTGTATGCGCGTACGATCGTGGGAGGCGACCTGTTGAATTGCGCGCACAGCGCGCGCACCGACGGCAGTGGCTCGTCGTTATGCGCCCCCCGACTCTGGATAACCTGTTCTAGGTAATTCACGACGACGCGGTATGCCGGCCGCCTCTTTTGCGTAGCTGTCATTACGGCCCTTGACGACCACCATTCACCGCGACGGGTCGAATTATGAGCACGATCGGCGTTTAGCACCGATATCGGCGATTTCGACAAGCAGACAACGGATCAAAGCAATATTCAACTGCAGCTCGTTAGCCCAGAGCACTAGCGTATCGCTCCGACTCGCATACTGTTCGCCATTCATAGCGCCAGCAGGCGCGATGCATAAATCGATAACTAATGCATGAGTGATGGGCGATCTGTTGTGTTCGTGCGCGCCGCGGATCGAACTTAGAGCGCGGCTTAGGGGCGCAGTTTAATAGCGTTGCGAGGGCGCGCACGCACGCTTCTTGGCTGTCCAACGCCACGATCATGCTTGCTTTTTTGGTGCAGAAACGCTCTTGGCAACAACTTGTCTCTCATGCTTGCGCGTTGTGCCCGATTCGCTGCTTGAGGTCATCTACTTAAAAGAGCCACCGGCTAAATCGACGCCTTGCACTTTCCCGTAACCTACCGCCAAGCCAACGAACCCGCTCGCAATGTCTGCCAACGCCGACTCCATCGACACGACAACCTGTCAGGCTGAACTCACCCTCGGCGGCGAACAGTTGTATCTGCGCGGCGATCACAGTGTGTTCTGGCCGGCACAACGCACGCTGTTCGTGGCCGATACGCATTTCGGCAAGTCCGGCGTGTTCCGTAAGCAGGGCATGAACGTGCCCTCGGGCACCACCGAGACCGATCTGGCGCGTCTGGAGGCCGCGCTAGCCGAGACCGGCGCGTATCGGCTGGTGGTGCTGGGGGATTTCGTGCATGCCCCGCCGGCGGCCGATGCGCCGTGGCTGGCCCGCTTTGCGACCTGGCGGGCGCGACACGCTGATATCGAGATCATGGTTACGCGCGGTAATCACGACCGGGTAAAACAGCTGCCGGTGGATGTGGCTATCGACTGGCAGGCCGGCGCACGGCAAATCGGGACGTTTGTCTGCCAGCACGAGCCTGGCGCCGACGCCCGCGGGCCGGTGCTGGCCGGTCATATTCATCCGGTGGTGCGCCTGGGCTCCGGGGCAGAAACGGTGCGGCTGCCGGTGTTCTGGCGCCACGAGCACGGCCTGATGCTGCCGGCGTTTTCCAGCTTTGCGGGCGGCGGGCGTGTTTCGCCGGCGCCGGGCGATCGCATGTTCGTTATCGCCGATGGCGAGGTGATCGAGGCGGCGACGGGCTGATGTGCTCGCCGCGGGTCGGTCTGCGCCGGTAGAATCATGTCTATGTTGATCGCGATTATTGTCGGGGCGCTGATAGGCGCCTCTTTCATGGGGTTTTCGGGTGGCCTGCTGGGCGCCGTGGCCGGCTTCTGGGTTTTCCAGATGGTGGCCATGGGCATGCGTCGCGGCAATCTGGGGGCGATCCAGAACCAGTTCCTGAATTCGACGTTCGCCGTGATGGGCGCGCTGTGCAAAGCCGACGGGCAGGTTACGCGCGACGAGATCCGGGTGGCCGAGCAGCTGTTCACACGGCTGCGCATGAACGAGGAACAGAAGGCGCGGGCGCGCGAGGCGTTCAATCGCGGCAAGGCCGATGATTTTGATCTGGACGGCGAGGTGGCCCAGTTCCGCCAGACCGCGCGCGGCCAGCGGGCGCTGCACCAGATGTTCCTGCAGGTGCAGATCGCAGCCATCGCGGCTGACGGCAAGGTCAGTAACGCCGAGCACGACATGCTCATGCGGGTGGCCCGCGGGCTGGGCCTGTCCGAAGGCGAGATCCGTCAGCTAGAGGCCATGCTCGGCATGGGCGGCGGGGCCGGCGCTGGTTTTGGCGGTCAGACTTCGGGCGACGGCATGGGCTCCAAGGCCGGCGTCTCGCAGGAAGAGCAACTCAGCCAGGCGTATGACGTGCTAGGCGTGACCGCCGAGGCTTCGGATGCCGAGGTGAAAAAAGCCTATCGCCGCCAGATGAGCCAGAACCACCCGGACAAGCTCGCCTCCAAGGGCATGCCGGATAGCATGCGCGAGATGGCCGAGCAGAAGACGCGTGAGATCGGGGCCGCGTACGAGCGGATCTGTGAGGCGCGTGGCATGAATTGACGCGGGGCTGTCTGCCGGCCCCCGGAAGCGATTAAGCTAAAACTGATTAACCCCGCTAATCAAACAAATCGCTATGACAAAGATCCTGGTGCTGTATTACTCCATGTACGGCCACATCGAAACGATGGCCCAGAGCGCGGCCGAAGGTGCTGGCTCGGTAGACGGCGTTGAAGTCACGCTCAAGCATGTGCCCGAGACCATGAGCGCCGAGACGCTGGAATCGGCCGGCGCCAAGCGTAACTTGGCCGGTGAGACGGCCAAGCCCGACGAGTTGGCCGACTACGACGCGATCGTGTTCGCCACCCCCACGCGCTTTGGCAACATGGCCGGCCAGATGCGCACGTTTCTGGACCAGACCGGTGGCCTGTGGGCAGGCGGCAAACTGGTCAATAAATTTGCGACGGTCATTACCTCCAGCGCGACCGGTGCCGGCAACGAGACTACTATCACCTCGTTCTGGAACACGCTGGCGCACCACGGCATGTTGATCGTTCCGCTGGATTACGCCGGCGCCACGGAGCTGTTCGATATCTCTGAGATGCGCGGCGGCTCGCCGTATGGCGCCTCGACGTTGGCTGGCGGCGATGGCTCGCGACAGCCTTCGGACAAGGAGTTGTCGATGGCGCGTTATCAGGGCGAAAAAATCGCGCGTCTGGCCACGCGCATGGGAGCCGCCTGATGACCGACAAGACCGCCGATACCAACCATCCGATTCACGCCAGCCTGGCCACGCGCTGGAGCCCGTACTGCTTTGCGCCGACGCCGGTATCCCAAGCTGATCTGGCTAGCCTGTTCGAGGCCGCGCGCTGGGCGGCCTCCAGCTTCAACGAGCAGCCCTGGCGGTTCATCGTAGGCCAGGCGGATGCCGGCGACGGCGTGCATCGCCGTATCCTTAAATGTCTGGTCGAGGCCAATCAGCACTGGGCGGCCAACGCGCCGGTGCTGGTGCTGGCCTTGACCGCTAAGCGTTTCACCAAAAACGATAAACCCAACGGGGCCCACCAGCATGATCTAGGGCTGGCCGTGGGTAATCTGGTCGTCGAGGCCACGACCCGGGGGCTTGCTTGTCATCAGATGTCGGGCATCGACGCGGATGCCGCGGCGGCTGAGTTCTCGGTGCCAGAGGATGTCACCGTTTTGACGGCCATCGCGATCGGTACGGCCGATACGGCTCACGTCGCCGATGACGATCTGGTCGCTCGCGATCGCGGCGAACGCGCTCGCAAACCGCTGTCGGCGTTCGTTTTCGGCGCAGAATACGGGCAATCGGCCGACTGGAGTCGCTAAACCCCAAGCGCTGACAAGCTGCTGTCAGTACGTGCTGTCCCGGATAGACAATGGGGCAGCATGTGCGCCCATGTGCTTGATGCGTCGGGACTTATACCGCCAACACGCCGGTTTTCGCGGCCCGGCTGCGGCACCGTGTCGGAACGATCGGTAGTCCCCGACCCCGGCCTATCGCTCTTGTGCACGCGTGTTATAAACATGCGCTGAATTCCTTAATCGCCTTGTGCATGAGTGATACTCAACCACGGAAGGCCGGTATCAACCCACCGGTGTTCTTCCCCTCGGTCGTTGTGGTCGGTCTGCTGGTTATCTTTGCCGCGGCCATCCCCGATACGGCCAATGCGTTCTTTTCAAGCATGCAGTCGTGGCTGATCGATACGTTCGGCTGGCTGTATCTGGCCGCGGTCGGCATCTATCTGATCTTCTGTATCGTGCTGGCGGTCTCCCGCTACGGCTCGTTCAAGCTGGGCCCCGATCACAGTGAGCCAGACTTCTCTTATGTGTCTTGGTTCGCGATGCTGTTCTCGGCCGGCATGGGCATCGGGCTGATGTTCTACGGGGTGGCTGAGCCCGTATTGCATTACGCGAACCCGCCGCAGGGCGAGGGCAGTACGGTGGCCGCCGCCAAAGAGGCCATGCGCATCACGTTCTTCCACTGGGGGGTGCATGCCTGGGCGATTTATGCGGTTGTGGGCCTGGCGCTGGCGTATTTCCACTTCCGGCGTGATCTGCCCCTGCGGATCAGCTCGGCGCTCTATCCGTTCATCGGCAAGCGCATCTCCGGGCCGCTCGGTAACGTGGTCGATATCCTGGCCGTGTTCGGCACGCTGTTCGGCGTGGCCACCTCGTTGGGCCTGGGGGCCCAGCAGGTCGCCTCGGGCCTGAACTATCTGTTTGATTTCTCGGACGGCATCGGTACGCAGATTGTTTTGATCTGCATCATCACGGGCCTGGCGACGACCTCAGTGGTTTTCGGGCTGGACGGCGGTATCCGTCGTGTCTCCGAGCTCAACCTGTATCTGGCGGCCGCACTCCTGGCCTTCGTGCTGGTGCTGGGCCCCACGCTCTATATCTTCCAGTCGTTCACCCAGAACGTGGGCAACTATGTCTCGTCGCTGGTGGACATGACGTTTAACTCCTACGTCTACACCGGGGGCGAAGACACCCAGAGCTTCATGAGCGGCTGGACGCTGTTCTATTGGTCCTGGTGGATTTCCTGGTCGCCGTTCGTCGGCATGTTCGTGGCCCGCGTATCGCGTGGCCGCACGATTCGTGAGTTCGTGCTCGGCGTGCTGTTGGTGCCGGTGGGTGCCACGTTCCTCTGGATGACCGCGTTTGGTAACAGCGCGCTGCATCTCATCATGATCGACGGCGCCACCGACATGCTGGATGCGGTCAATGCCAACGTCTCCACGGCGCTGTTCGCCTTTTTCGAGCACTATCCGTTGTCCTGGATTACCTCGATTCTGGGCACGATTCTGGTCGTGACGTTCTTCGTGACCTCGTCGGATTCCGGCTCCATGGTCATCGATATCCTGACGGCCAAAGACGGCGAGGAATCGCCCACTTGGCAGCGTATCTTCTGGGCCACCTCGGAAGGCGTGGTCGCTATCGTGCTGCTGCTGGCCGGCGGTATCGGTGCGCTGCAGGCGGCCTCGCTGGCCTCGGCGCTGCCGTTCACGTTCATCATCCTGCTGATGGCAGCCGGGCTGTATAAATCGCTGTCGGTCGAGGCGGTGAAGCAGGATTCCATGCGGCACATGATGAATACGCCCTCAAACGTCGCCTCTAGCGGGGGCGGTAACTGGGAGCGTCGTCTGGAATCGTTGATGTCCACGCCGCGCCAGACCCAGGTCGAGAACTTCCTCAAGGAAGTGGTCAAGCCGGCCATGGATGAAGTTGCGGCCAAGTTCGAGGAGTCGAACCTGCCGGTCAACGTCGAGCTGCGCGACGATCGCTGCTATATCGACGTCGACCACGGCGCCGAAATCGACTTCGTCTACGGCGTGCGTGCTCGTCGCTTTGCAGCCCCCTCGTTCGCGATGGGTGGCCTGCGCGGCAGCAAGCGCAAGCAGGGCGAATCGCGCGACCGTTCGCATTATCGAGCCGAGGTCTATCTGCGTGAAGGCGGTCAGCAGTACAACGTCGTGGGCTATACGCGGAACCAGCTCATCGGCGATATTCTCGATCAGTACGAGAAGCACCTGCACTTCTTGCATCTGATGCGCTGATAGAGACGAGCCACGGCTCGTGAACCCAAGCACCCGGCACTCGCAAGAGGCCGGGTGTTTTTATGCGCGGGCACGGGTATCGGCCGTTCGCTTGTGATACGCCCGAGGCCGGCTGATCGGTTATTCTGTGCGGCCTAGCGCCCTGCAAGCCGCCTGCACATGCAACAGAACCCTCTGGCCATGTCGTCCGTGCCGCCGATGATCAAGTGGTTGTTGATCGCCAACGGCATCGGCTTTCTGGCCAAGATCTACATGCCACAGTTCGTGATTCTGAACTTTGCGTTGTGGCCGCTGGGCAGCTTTCCCGTGGCACAGACCGATCTGTCGGTCGGCTTTGCGCCGTGGCAGCTCGTCTCGTATGCGTTTCTACACGCCAACATCGGCCATCTGTTTTTCAATATGTTCGGCCTGTGGATGTTCGGGCGTGTTCTGGAGCAGGTTTGGGGCGGCACTCGATTTCTGGCGTTCTACGCGGTATGTATCGTGGGTGCAGCCATCACGCAGCTGGTCGTGGTGACGTTTTTCGACACCGGAGCCATTGCTCCTACGGTGGGTGCCTCAGGTGGTGTGTTCGGGGTGCTGCTGGCCTTTGGCATGATGTTTCCCGAAGCGCGCGTCATGTTGCTGATTCCGCCGATTCCGATGAAGGCCAAATTCTTCGTCGTGGGCTATGGCGCGCTGGAGCTGTTCTTCGGCGTGACCGGCACCCAGTCGGGGGTGGCGCACTTTGCGCACCTGGGCGGGATGATTTTCGGTCTCGGCGTGCTGCTCTATTGGCGCAGCCAGGGCCGGTTGCGCAACTAGCGCAACGCACGCCTGCGTATTCGCCTGTTTCGTTTCATCGCGAACCGCGTGACAACGCGCGGCGATCGGACCCTGTCATGAACGATCATCTACTGCATCGCCTGTTCGGCTTCATCTGTGGCTCGGCCGGGCTGGTGATTGCGATCACCGGCGCGATGTTCTGGCTTAATCCGCCGGATTTCCCGATTCCGGGCTGGGGGCTGGCGGCGTTGATCGTCGGCGGCCTGGCCGTGCTGATATCCGGGGCGGGGGTCGTGCTCCGGCAGGCCTGGGCGCGTTGGTCGACGGCCGGGCTTGCGGTTGTCGGTGTGCTCGCAGCACTCGCCGGCATTGCCCGCGCGCTGCTGGACGGCAATCTGGCGGCCGGCATCATCGTGCTAACAGCCGTCATGCCACTGATTATGGTGATTTCAGTCATGGTCGAACTCGGCCGGCGACCGGCCGAAAACGACAACGCATGAGGCAGCCGGCCCGGCGCCGTCGCCGAGCCGGCCGGTGCGACGGCCCAAGGGCGTGTCGTCATGAGATATGA
>DCKU01000145.1 GCA_002320455.1 Salinisphaera sp. UBA1666 | reverse complement strand
CCGCGACACGATTCTGGGCCTGACGTTCAAGCTCGGCCAGAGCGCGGCGAAACGCTGGCGCCGGCTACGCGGCTATCAATGGCTCGAGAAACTCGAGCAAGGCACCCCGTTCGTCGACGGTATCGAGCAAACAACCGAATCCAATGACCACCGGAGCGCCGCTTGATCAAATCTGCATACACCACTCTTGACCATATCTCTCGTCGACGATGGCTCGACCGACGATACATCGACATGCGTAGCGGCCTACCAAGACCCCCGAGTTTTGTATCTTCCGCTGAAAAGGAACGTAGGCAAATCGGCAGCAGTCAACCTGGCGGTTCGATCTGCTCAAGGCGAGTGGCTGATGTTCGTGGATAGCGATGATCGCTGCGTATCGAATCGGCTGGCGCTGCAACTGAATTTCGTGGGCTCGATACATGCCGTAGACGCCACGTTTGCTCGCGCGGTTTTCGTCGATGAAAATCAACGACGCACCGACGCGTGTTTTCCTTCGAAAAATCACGATATCGGCGGACAGATCGAGCTGCGCGAGCTTTTGCGCTACTGCCCGGTCGGCGGCGGTTCACTGTTCGTGCGACGCAGCGCTTTTTTACAGATCGGCGGCTTCGACGCGGAATTGCGCAAGGCCGAAGATCTTGATTTTGCCATTCGATTCGCCCAAAAGTTCGCGCTAGCCGGCCAAAACGACATCGTAATCGAGAACCGAATATCCGCGGATGGCATGATGCAGAACCCTGCACCTGAATCTCTGTTGCGATTGATCGAGCGTCACGACGCACTCTTCTTGCGACATGCGCCGCACCGTCTGGCCTATCTCTGCCGTGAAGCGGGCGACGAATTCGAACAAATCGGGCAGTCCGCAACCGCGGTAGGGTTATTCTGGCGCGCGCTGTGGCTGAAGCCCAATCGCACGAATCGCGAGCGGCTTGTGACAGCGACCTTGAACCGTTGGTATTCGCCGTGGGCCGTGCGCCTCGCCGCCCGGGCGTTGAAGTTTTTAAACTTTCGTGATGCGAGAGCCGGAGGCCGCAGCGACCGATGAGCCGTTCAAAGTACGATATACCCGGACATTTCTTCGGGCACGGCATTGCCGATCCGATGTCTGCGCCCGAGGTGGGCTCTGACCGCATCACTCACGTACACCCGGGCGATCTAGACACATTTTTATCGCGTCGCGGCGGGCCGACGACGCTGAGCTTCGACGACGGCTATGCGGACAATCTCCATACCGCGCTGCCAATACTCGAGCGCCACGATCAACCGGCGACGATCTTTGTCACAACGGGCTTCGTGTTGCGCCGCAGTCCGCTGCTCGCGCGTATTGCGGCGGCTGTCGCAGAGCAGCCCAACCGAGACGATCCGTCGCTAAGCGCTCTGCTAGGCAGGTCGATACCGCCGAGCGATGCGGCGTCCTGTTATGCGCTAATCCGAGACAGGTTGAAAGCTCTGAGCGTGTCGCAGCGTAAAGTCCACCACGCCGCGCTGATCGATGCATTCTCGCTCGATGTCGAAGCGTTAACGAGCGACTACGTCGATCAAGAACAACTGTCCACGCTCGATGCCCATCCGCTGATTACGATCGGCGCACATACCCGCACTCATCCGGATCTGCGTTTTTGCAGCGACGCCGAGCTAGTAGATGAATTACAGGGCGCAAAAAAAACACTTGAAACCTGGCTCGGTCACCCGATCGATACCATGGCTTATCCTTTCGGTGATACCGATCATCGCGTGCGGCGCGCAACGGCTGCTGCCGGGTACCGCCGGGCATACGTCACGGAATCCGCCAACTGGCGCAGCCGTATTCCGGCCTACGGGCGGCTGGATATTCCGCGTATCGACTTAAGCGGTGAGGTCAGACGCATGCATCGTCGTGACCGAAAAAGAACGGTCCGTCACCGATAATCAAGCCCTGCGATCAGCCGCTGTTCGTGATCCGTCTGCGTAGGTAATGCCTGCCCAGCTCACTGGACAGAACGGTTTTCACGGCATAGGGTCGGCCGGCCTGCCGCGCAGCCTTTCGCGCACAGTCCACCCATAGCCGTGCAACCAGATCGGTGAATGCCGGCTCTGGATAAAATTCGCTCTTTTGGTTTGCGTCCACCAGTCGGCAGAACCAGCGCTCGGCCCAGTCAAGAAAAGCACGGTCCATGGGCCGACCGGTGTGCGCTAGATAAAGACGGCGGCCGGTGTAGAGCAGATTGTGGCGGATGACGTCGTCGCGTGTGAACGTCATGCCTAAAGCTGTCAGCAGTCGCGCTTGAATGTCACAACGCCGTGCTCGGGCTTCACTCGCGCGTGCGATGGAGGCCTGTGCGGCATGCTGACGGTAATACAACAAGACCTCGGGTATCTGGGCAAATCGATGTCCGGCGATCTGCATACGCGCCCAAAGATCATAGTCTTGGGCTACGGGAAAGGCCGGGTCATATTCGAATCCGGCCAAAGCTTGGCGTCGCGCCATGACCGTCGGGTTGTGAATGATGCCGCGAAACAATAGATAACAGTCCACTGCCTCCGGCGACAGCGCGCGCTGGTTTTTCTTGGCGGCGCGTAGCCGGCCGTCGGCATCCATACCCTGCCACCAGCTGCCAACGACGTCGATTTCCGGGTGGCTATCCAGGAAAGCGACCTGACGTGCCAGGCGTGTCGGCGCGAAACGATCGTCGGCATCGAGCATGGCGACATATGACCCGCGCGCAGCGGCGAACGCGGTATTTCGTGCAGCCGGACGTCCTGAATTGCTGCCGTGCTCGATGATACGCAGCCGCGGATCGCCGGCGGCAGCGCGTCGTGCGTATTCGAGGGTTCGATCCTGTGAGCCGTCGTCGACCAGAATGATCTCGAACGTCGGCCCGCGCTGCGAAAGCACGCTGGTCAGCGCATCCGCGATGGTCGATTCGGCATCATGCGCCGGGATCAGAACGCTTACGCGCGGCTCGGGCTGTCTCATCGACATACGCGCTCTATCAGTTGTTCGTACGCATCAACGGCGGGTTCCACGCCGAAGTCGCCGGCGCGTCGTCGGCGCGCCTCCATGCCCGCGTCGGGTTCGTTCAGAACGCGCATCATCGCCGCAGCAAGTGCTTCTATATCGTCGACGGGCACCAGCTCACCGTGTTGCCCGTCTTCCAAAATTTCGCGCGGCCCGCTTCGGCAATCGGTGGCCACGATACGCGTGCCACAGGCCAATGCCTCAATCAGGGTAACCGGCAAGCCCTCAACCCGCGAACTCAATACGAAGAGCCGGCTGGCCCGCAGGCACGATGGCGGGTTGTCCGCCCAGCCCGGCAGAGCCACGAACGGTGCTAACCCGTGTTCATCGATCAATGCTTCGAGCCGGCCGCGCTCTGGACCTTCCCCGAGAATAAGCAGCCGTGCGTCGCGTCCGGCCTCGCGAAGACGGGCGAACGCCTCGACCAAGGTATCGAAGCCTTTTTCCGGCGCCAGTCTTCCGACGGCTAGAATCAAGGGCGGTCCGCCTTCGCATGCCCACTCGAATGCCGGCGGTTCTGCGGCCCGACGCAGCAGGTGCGGCGAGACAACGGGGTTGTACAAGACGCTGATCGTATCTCGCGCCAACCCGCTCACTGTCGCGATATCATCGGCCACACCGGCAGATACCGCAAAGACCGCGTCCGCATGTCGATAGAGCCGGCGCATGAGTCGCTTTCGAAACAGCAGACGCGCATGTTTGGCCGTGTCTGCCTTGAATGCGTCAAGGCGCTGCGAAAACGTGGAATGCTCGGCGATCACGAACGCGGTGGATACGCCGGCGATCGACTTGGCCCATAAGGCGAGAAACGGTATACGGCCCGCCGCGGCGATGAGAATGTCCGGCTTGTGTGTACGCAGGTAGTCGACCAGCGAATCCAGTCTCTTGAGAGGAATATGACGATGCGTGCCAAAGAGCATGGCAAGCGCCTGTATCAGGCCATCAATGGGCCTTACGCGAGTCAAATGTCGCCAGGCCGTCCACTTGCCGCCGTCTTGAAGCGTGATCTGTCGAACGGCTGGAGGTACGTACCGCAGAAAATCGCCTTGAGCGCGCTCCAGCACAAGATCGACTTGATAGCCGCGGGCCAGCAATTCGGACATCAACGTCAGGGTGACGCGTTCCAGTCCACCGCCGGGAAAACACGACAGATAAAACGCAATACGTCGAGGCGCACTCATCCCCTTTAGTATGCCATGCCGATGTAAGCCTCACGGCTTTTGAGCTCGGCGTCACAGCTATGCTACGTCGGCGTGCGCGGACCGTGACGAGATTTCGGCTGATCCATCAGAACAAGCTCACGAGCGCTAGCGACGATTCTCGACATGCGCCGCTCACGAAAAAGCCCCGCTCGAAGGCGGGGCTTTTTCTACTCGCTTGGGCGCGGGTACGCCCTGGGCGGGCAGGCGTGATTTACATCATGCCGCCCATGCCACCCATGCCACCCATACCGCCCATGTCACCGGCGCCGCCCTTGTCGTCATCCTCTGGGATGTCGGCAACGGCTGCTTCGGTGGTGAGCATTAGGCCGGAGATGGAGGCTGCGTTCTGCAGCGCGGTGCGGCTGACCTTGGTCGGATCCAGGATGCCCATTTCGACCATGTCGCCGTACTGGCCGGTGGCCGCGTTGTAGCCATAGTTACCGTCCTTGGAAAGCACTTCGTTGACCACGACAGACGGCTCGCCGCCGCTGTTGTAGACGATCTGACGCAGCGGCTCTTCAACAGCGCGACGCAGCAGGCGTACGCCGGCGTCTTGGTCATCATTGTCGCCCTTGACGCTTTCGATGGCCTTGAGCGTACGCAGCAGGGCCACGCCGCCGCCGGGCACGATGCCTTCTTCGACGGCCGCACGGGTGGCGTGCAGGGCGTCTTCGACACGAGCCTTTTTCTCTTTCATCTCGACTTCGGTTGCGGCACCGACCTTGATCAGCGCAACGCCGCCGGCCAGCTTGGCCACGCGTTCCTGCAGCTTTTCCTTGTCGTAGTCGGACGAGGAATCGTCGATCTGCTTGCGGATCTGGCCGATACGCGCTTCGATATCGTTGTTGGAACCCTTGCCATCAATGATGGTGGTGTTTTCCTTAGACACCTGAACCTTGTTGGCTTCACCCAGGTGATCCAGCGTGGCGTTTTCCAGCGTCATGCCGAGGTCTTCGGAGATGACCTGGCCGCCGGTCAGCACCGCCATGTCTTCCAGCATGGCCTTGCGACGATCGCCGAAGCCGGGCGCCTTGACGGCGGCGACCTTGACGATACCGCGCAGGTTGTTGACCACCAGCGTGGCCAGGGCCTGGCCTTCGACGTCTTCGGCGACGATCAGCAGCGGGCGGTTCTGCTTGGCGACGTTTTCCAGCAGACCAACCATGTCGCCGATGTTCGAGATCTTCTTGTCGAACAGCAGGATGTAGGGGTTGTCCAGCTCGGCCGTCATCGTCTGGTTATCGGTGACGAAGTACGGGGAGAGATAGCCGCGGTCGAACTGCATG
>DCKU01000119.1 GCA_002320455.1 Salinisphaera sp. UBA1666 | reverse complement strand
GTCCGAATTCTGGGGTCCAGTTCAACCGCGTACGACGGCCTCATCGCAGGGGCATTTTCCGCATATCTATGTGATTCTGGCGGCGTTTATCCTCTTGGCCGGCGTATCGACGTGGCTGCTGCCGGGCGGGCAGTTCGAGCGCGTGCCCGGGCCCGACGGCCGCACGATGATCGACCCGGCCTCGTTCGCGTACACAGCCGGAAACCCGGCCGGGCCCACGGATCTGATGCTGGCGATTCCCCGGGGCCTGGTGGCGGCCGCCCCGGTCGTGTTCTTCACGTTCATGATCGGCGGCTTGTTCGCGGTGATCCGGCGTACCGGCTTGATCGAGCTCGGCGTGGGCGCATTGACGCGACGGTTCGCCGGGCGCGGTATTTGGGTGGTGCCGGCGTTGATGGGGCCGTTTGCCGTGGTAGCCACGCTGATCGGCACGCAAGAGCTGTCGCTGGTGTATGTACCCGTGATCATGCCGCTGCTGATCGCGCTGGGCTTTGATTCGGTCGTGGTGGCGGCGGTGGCCTTGTGTGCCACGACGGCGGGCTTTAGCGCGGGTGTGCTCAACCCGATCAACACCGGGCTGGGCCAGCAGATTGCCGGGGTGTCGCTGTATTCGGGGTTGGGTCTGCGGCTGGCGACGTTTGTGGGCTTTTTGACGCTGGCCGTGGCTTTCACCTGGCGATATGCGCGACAGGTACAGCGTGCCCCGGACACCGGCTTGTTGGCCGACGAGCCGGGCGAAGCCGACAAACGCGCGCGCTACGCCGGTCTGAGCACGCCCAATTACGACGAACCGCCGCGGGCGACGCGACGCCAGAAGCTGGCCGGCGGCGTACTCGCGCTGCTGGCTGCGCTGCTGGTTTATGGCGTGTTGTCGCTGGGCTGGTTCATGCTCGAGATGAGCGGTTTGTTCATCGTGATCGGGGTAGCGGTCGGCGTGGTGGCCGGCCTGCGGCTGAACGTCATCGCCGAAAGCTTCAACGACGGCTTTCGCGAGGTGTTGGTGGGTGCCATGATTGCCGGCGTGGCGCGAGCCGTGGCGGTCGTACTGGAGCAAGGCCAAGTCATGGATACGCTGGTCCACGGTTTGGGCACGGTCGTGGGCGAGCTGCCGGGCTTTGTTTCGGCGGTGGGGATGCTACTGGCCCAGCTCGGCTTCAATTTCGTGGTGCCCTCCGGTAGCGGGCAAGCGCTGGTGACCATGCCGATCATGGCGCCGCTGGCGGATCTGGTGGGCGTGACGCGCCAGACCGCGGTGCTGGCTTACCAGCTGGGCGACGGTATCGGGAATATCCTGTACCCGACGTCGGGCTACTTCATGGCAACGCTGGCCTTGGCCGGGGTGCCGTGGCAGCGCTGGCTGCGTTTTTTCTGGCCGCTTTTTCTGGCTTGGGTCGCCCTGGCTATGATGATATTGGTCGTGGCCCAGGGCATTGGCTGGACCGGCTGACGAGCAGCGCCAAAGGCCGCACGCGCCCTGTTCGGCGCAGGCCGGCGTGTGGCGTCTGCCGTAGCGCTTGCCCGAAGCGCAAAAGTCTTTTGCGATTGTGCCCGTTGTTTTCGATGAACCCGCCAGTATCTTGGCCATACATCTTTTAAACGGCGGAGCAGGCCAGCAACAGGCCGCGCCGCAAAGGACAGGGCGATGAGTTCATTGTTCGAAACCTATCAGGCCGGTGGCCTGAACCTGCGTAACCGCGTGGTGATGGCGCCGATGACGCGCTCGCGGGCGCCGGATGATATCCCCAACGAGATGGGGGCGCTTTATTACCGCCAGCGGGCCAGCGCCGGGCTGATCATCTCCGAAGGCACGCCAATCTCGCGCGAAGGCCAGGGTTATCTGTTCAACCCTGGGATCTTCGGCCCCGAGCAGATCGCCGGCTGGGCCAAGGCCACGCGGGCCGTGCACGAGCGCGGCGGGACGTTCTTCGCCCAGATCTGGCACGTAGGCCGTGTATCGCATACGTCGATCCAGATTGCCGGCAAGGCGCCGGTGGGCCCCAGTGAGGCGCCGGGCGGCAAGGCGTTTGGCTACGACGACAACGGCCGACCCAACATGCTGTCGGCCAGCAAGCCGCGGGCGTTGGACACCGCTGAGGTCAAGCGCATCGTGGCCGATTTCCGCCAGGGCGCGCTCAACGCGGCGGAGGCCGGCTTTGACGGCGTGGAGATCCACGCGGCCAACGGTTATCTGTTCGAGCAGTTCCTCAATCCGGGCGTGAATGACCGCACGGATCAATACGGCGGCAGCCGCGAGAATCGTTGCCGGCTGGTCATGGAAGTAGTCGATGAGTGCGTAGCCGCCCTGGGCGCGCATCGCGTGGGGATTCGTCTGTCCCCGCACGGCACGCTGTTCAACATGCCGGAGTATGAAGACAACGGCGAAACCTATCTGCACCTGGCGCGCGAGATCGAAAAACGCGGGCTGGCTTATATCCATCTGCACGACCAGGGCGGCCAGGGCATGCCGCCGCTGCCGATGGACTATCTGCGCACGTTCCGCCAGACCTACGGCGGCAACCTGCTACTGGCCGGCAATCTGACCCAGGACAGCGCCGAGCAGATGGTGGCCGAGGGCCTGATCGATCTGCCGGTATTCGGCCGGGTGTATACGTCCAACCCGGATCTGGTGGAGCGCATGGAAAACGGCTGGCCGCTGGCCGATTACGACCCGAGCACGTTCTACGGCGGCGATGCTCGCGGCTATGTCGATTTCCCGACGTATCCGGAAGAGCAGGCCCGCAAGGCGCGCGAGGCGATGATTGCCGAAAACCAGTCGTAAGACAGCTCTAGCCTAGAGCGAGATGCCTTAAAGCGCCCGGCGTGCCATGACACGTCGGGCGTTTTTTTATGTCATGTCGAGCCGACGGGCGGCGGCCGTCAGCACCGAGCGGGCCGCCGGCCCGGGCAAGCGGCGTCGATACGCGCGTTGTTCGAGAAACGCCGCCGTACGCCGGCGAATACCGGCCATTTCGGCATAGTTCCAGCCGGCGCCGATGACCGCGCCCACGAGCGGTACGCTCTTGGTCACGACGCCGCGGCGCGTGACCCGCAGGCCGAAATAACGCAGCATCACGCGTTTGAAATGGCGCAGGCTTTCCTGCGTGACCAAGCGCTGCAGCACCGAGCGGGTCAGATGATGCGTACCGGCTACGCCCAATGATCGCGCCAGCTGGCCGCTGGCGCCGATGCCCAGCACCGGCACGAGCAGCGTCCACGCCGCGGCTTCGTCGTCGAAAAACGCCGGGTCATGGATCAACGCGGCCTGGGCCACCGCCTGTATCTCGGCGCGTAGCGTGAGTGCGACGTCGAACGACGCTGCGGGCAGGGCGATCCACGGGTTGGCCGGTAAGCCAGTGGCCAGGGCGGTGAGCGTGGTCTTGCGCTGGGCCTTGGTAAACGCCTCGTCAATACGCTGGGCATCGGTCACGTCGGGCCGCGCGGTGCGATCGGCGTCGATGGCCCGGCCCAGTGCCGCCACATCGACCTGTACCACCCAGTCCAGCAGTCGGGCCAGCGTCCAGGTTGTCCTATCAACTGCCATGGCGAGTCTCCCGGCAAGCGGGCCGCGGCGCGGCCTCATGCCGAATCTTGGGTCAGTTGATCAACGGTAGCAGGACAGGCTTAACGCCCGACGAGCGCAGACGTTATGTTAAACCGGCCGCGGGTAGCAGGCGGCTTGCCGAGGCCCACGCACCGCGCTAACGTCAAAACGATTGCTTGGTTTTTGATTGTGTCGGCCGTCGCCACGGACCGATGGATGGTCTATGCGCAAGTTTCTGGGCACCGGCATTACGGTGCTGTTGTTCGTCGGTACGTGTCTCTCCGGTCTGGCTGCCGCTTATAGCGTGTTGTATCCGGAGGCGTTTGGCGGGCTGCCCGCGCGAAAGATTGCCTGGACTTCGCTGGTGCTTCTGGGCTCGTGGATTGCCAGCCGGCTAATCGATCGCGTGGCCGTGGGCATGAGCCGCGGCCAGAGGCGCTGGCAGAAGCGCTTTCGTGCGCTGCTGCATGTGGAAGAGGGCGAGCCGTTTCGCGAGGTGGATCTGGGGGCCGCGCTGCTCCACCTGACGATCTGGCTGCTGGTGCCGCTGGCGCTGTTGTTCGTTTGGGGGCTGTCCAACCAGAGCTTAAGGGCGTGTAGTCATGAGATAAGGCGGCGCATCGGCGGCCAAGCCGCGGCAAGACAAGGCATCGCGAGCGTCGCGTGGTCGCTCCACGTGAGCGAGCCCTTAAAAATCAACCATGGC
>DCKU01000167.1:28571-40896 GCA_002320455.1 Salinisphaera sp. UBA1666 | reverse complement strand
GACAGGTTGTGCAGAGCTTCCTAAAGGATCATCTGGCCGCCCCAAGAAAGCCGGTCGCCGCTGTTGCATGTCTGATTGTTGCGTCCTTCCGGGCGCGTCGAGACGTCCGCCGGCACGATGGCGTCGACACGCCCTGCGCGTCTCGATCGTGGCACATGACAAGGTGGTGAGCTGCACTCTGGTGAATGCAATTTGCGGTCTCTGACGCGGACGCGTATTAAGTGTCAGCAGCCCCTTGATGACTGTCTTAGCCAACGTTTTCATGAGCGCAGGTGATCCCGATAACGCATCGTTAGCCAAGCGTCCGCCGGAGACCGACCACGAGGCCGGCGATAACGGCAATACGTCCGATAAGAAAAAAACGCGGCCAGCTCTCGGCCTCGCCGCGCTGGGTATCGTGTACGGAGATATCGGTACCAGCCCGATCTATGCCCTGCGTGAAGCGTTTTTTGCCCACGCAAGCATCGATACCGCGGCAGCCAGCGTCTACGGCGTCTTATCGCTGATGTTCTGGTCGCTGGTGATCGTTATTTCGATCAAGTATCTGACGGTGGTTATGCGGGCCTCGAACAACGGCGAGGGCGGCATCATCGCGCTCGTGGCCTTGCTCAATCCGTGGAAGACCGAACATGGCAGCCGGCGCTATCTGCTGATGCTGCTGGGGCTGTTTGGGGCCGCGCTGCTCTACGGTGACGGCACGATCACGCCGGCGATCTCGGTATTGAGCGCCATCGAGGGTCTGGAGGTCGTCACGCCGGCGTTCACGCCATATATCGTTCCCATCACGATCGCGATTCTGGTCGCGCTGTTTTCCATTCAGCGCCAGGGCACGGCGCGGGTCGGGGCCTGGTTCGGCCCCATCATGCTGGTGTGGTTCGCTACGTTAGCCGTCTTGGGACTCGTAGGGATTGCGCACCACCCCGAGATACTGGCGGCGATTAATCCATCTTATGCGGCGGCTTTCTTTTTAGATAACGGCTTTGCCGGCTTTCTCGTACTGGGCACGGTATTTCTAGTGGTCACCGGTGGCGAAGCTCTCTACGCGGATATGGGGCATTTCGGTCTGGCGCCGATTCGTCTGGCCTGGTTCGTGGTCGTACTCCCGGGGCTGCTGCTGAATTATTTCGGCCAGGGCGCATTGATGCTGGCGCATCCGGATACCCGCCAGCCGTTCTATGCCTTGGCGCCGGAGTGGGCGTTGATTTCGCTGGTCGTTATCGCTACGGCAGCCACGGTTATCGCGTCACAGGCCGTAATTTCGGGCGTATTCTCGTTGACTCGGCAGGCTATTCAGCTCGGCCAGCTGCCCCGCATGCGCATCGTGCAGACGTCGCGCCAGTCGTATGGCCAGATCTATATTCCGGTCATGAACGCGCTACTGATGGTGGCCACCATCGGTCTGGTGGTCGGTTTCCAGCGCTCGGACCGACTGGCCTCAGCCTACGGTGTGGCCGTATCGCTGGACATGATCATCACCACGATTTTGGCGTTTTTCGTGGCTTACCGCTGGGGTTGGTTTCCGCGCTTCGCCGGCGTGGTGGCCGCCGGGCTTCTGATCGTGGACGGAGCATTTTTCGGAGCTAACCTGTTCAAGATTCCAGAGGGCGGCTGGTATCCGTTGGTCGTGGCGGGGCTGATTTTTTTCGTCATGGCGACCTGGCGCACCGGGCGTTCGCTGGTGCGCCGTCATCTCGATGAGCAGAGCGAGCCGATCGAGACGTTCGTCGACAACATCGATCCGGAAATCCAGCGGATTCCCGGTACTGCGGTATTCATGTCGGTGTCCGGCCAGAAGACGCCGGCGATGCTGTCGCATCACCTGCGGCTCAATCGCTGTCTCCATGAGCGGGTATTGATCGTGACGGTGCACGTCATGGACGTCCCGCGCGTGGCTGCGTCTGATCGTATCCGTATCGAGGGCCTCGCCGACGGGTTTTACCGTATCGATCTGTATTACGGCTTCATCCAGGCCACTCATGTGCCGGTGGGGCTGCGTCTGTGCCAGGAGTTCGGCCTGGAAATCGATCTCGACGCGACCACGTTCTATATTGGACGTGAAAGCCTGATTCCTGACAGCGAAGTACCCGGCATGCCGGTCTGGCGCGAGCGGCTGTTCGCCTTTTTGGCGCGCAATGCCAATTCGGCGACCCATCAGTTTCATCTGCCTACCGAGCGCGTGGTCGAAGTCGGCATCCAGATCCGGCTATAGCGGCGTCACGGCGGCTGATAAACTATTCGGGTTGCTTGGAACACGAGGCAGTTATGGCAGGCCATAGCAAATGGGCGAACATCCAGCACCGCAAAAAAGCCCAGGACAAGAAACGCGCCAAGATCTTCACCCGGCTGATCCGGGAGATCACCGTGGCCGCGCGCATGGGCGGCTCGGATCCCAACGATAATCCGCGCCTGCGTCTGGCCTGGGATAAGGCGCTGGCCGCCAATATGCCGAAAGACAATATCGAGCGCGCGGCCAAGCGCGGCGCCGGTGAAGAAGGCGCAGACAACTACGAAGAAATCCGCTACGAAGGTTACGGCCCACAGGGCGCGGCCATCATGGTCGACTGCATGACCGACAACCGTAATCGCACCGTCTCGGAAATTCGCTACGTGTTCTCTCGTAACGGCGGCAATATGGGGGCCGATGGTTCGGTCGCCTATCTGTTCGATCGCAAGGGCATCCTGCTGTTCTCGCCGGAGACTGACGACGAGGAGGTGCTCGCGCCCGCGCTTGAGGCCGGCGCCGAGGATCTTGTCGAATACGAAGACGGCTCGTTTGAGGTCCTCACCGCACCGGACGATTATCCGGCGGTACGGCGCGCGATCGAGAGCGCCGGATTCGAGCCCGCGCAGGGCGACGTCACGATGCGCCCGGCGACCACCGTGGAGCTATCGGGCGAGGTCGCCCAGACGTGTCTCAAGCTGATCGATGCGTTGGAAGACCTCGACGACGTACAGGATGTCTATACCAACGTCGAGTTCGATGAGGCCTCGCTGTCTGACGACGCAGCCGCTTAACGACGTGGCCTATCGCACCGACATTACGCGCACGCGTATTCTGGGCATCGATCCGGGCTCGACTATCATGGGCTTTGCCGTGATCGACGGGGGTGCGCGTCCCACGCCGTGCGTCATCGACTGCCTACGCCTGCCCAAAGCCGATTTTCCAACGCGTTTGGGGCTTATTTTCGAGCGTCTGAGCGCGGTCATCGCCGAGTGGCAACCGCAGGAGATGGCGATCGAAGACGTGTTCGTCTCCAAAAACGCGGCTTCAGCGCTCAAGCTCGGCCAGGCTCGGGGTGCTGCTATCTGCGCGGGGGCCGCGGCCGGTCTAGCCGTGGCCGAATATACGCCGTCGCAGATCAAGCAGGCGGTGGTCGGGCGCGGTGGCGCCGATAAGACACAGATTCAACACATGGTGGCCATGTTGTTGGGTGTCACCGACAAGCTGCAGGCCGATGCCGCTGACGCCGCGGCGGTGGCTTTGTGTCACGCGCACACCGCGCACACGGCCGGTCGTATGCGTCAGGCCGGACGCGCAGCCGGAGCCTGGGCATGATCGGGCGCCTGCGGGGGCAGCTGGTCGAAAAGCAGCCGCCACGCCTCGTCATCGACGTGCGCGGCGTGGGGTACGAGCTGGAAGCCCCCATGTCGACGTGTTTTGCCCTGTCGTCGACCCAGGGTGAGATCACCGTCCTCACCCAGATGGTGGTACGCGAGGACGCAATTCTGCTCTATGGCTTTGCTACCGAAAACGAGCGTCAGCTTTTTCGCGAGCTCATCAAGGTATCGGGCATCGGCGCCAAACTGGCGCTCACAATCCTGTCGGGCATGAGCGTGGCCGACTTCGTGGCCACCATCGAAGCCGACGACGCCGCACGCCTGACCGGCCTGCCCGGCGTGGGCAAGAAAACCGCCGCGCGCCTGCTGATCGAGATGCGCGACAAGCTCTCGGGTACGGCGCTCGCGCCCACGCTGGGCGCGCCGGCCACCGGCCCGGCGGCCAGCGAACTACGAGACGACAACGCCCCGGGCGATGCCACCGGCATTGCGCGGCAAGCGCTGGTCGCGCTGGGCTACAAACCTGCCGAAGCCGATCGCCTGCTGCGCGGCCTGGCCGGCGAGGGCGTCGACAGTGAAACGCTGATCCGTGAGGCGCTCAAGCGAGCCGTACGCTGATGGCAGATGCATCCGACGGTATCGGCGAGGGCGAGCGATTGATTGCCGGTGAGTCGCGCGGCGATGAAGGCGGCTTTGATCGCGCGCTGCGCCCGACGCGGCTGGTTGATTATGTCGGCCAGCCCGAGGTCTGCGAGCAGCTGGATATCTTCGTGTCTGCTGCGCGAGCACGATCCGAAGCACTCGATCATGTGCTGATCTTCGGCCCGCCAGGGCTGGGCAAGACCACGATGGCCCAGGTCATCGCCAACGAGATGAACGTCGGATTCCGCCAGACCTCGGGCCCGGTGCTGGAGCGCCCGGGGGATCTGGCCGCGCTTTTGACGAACCTTGAGCCCAACGACGTCTTGTTCATCGATGAGATCCATCGCCTGTCGCCCGTGGTCGAGGAAGTCCTGTATCCGGCGCTCGAGGATTACCAGATCGATATCGTGATCGGCGAAGGACCGGCCGCGCGTTCGATCAAGCTGGATCTGCCGGCCTTTACGCTGGTGGGGGCGACGACACGCGCCGGCGCGCTCACTTCGCCGCTACGCGATCGTTTCGGCATCGTTCAGCGGCTGGAGTTCTATTCTCAGGCCGACCTGGCGTCCATTGTCACGCGTTCGGCCGGCATCTTGGGCATCGGTATCGAAACAGAGGGCGCGGCAGAAATCGCGCGCCGGGCTCGCGGTACGCCGCGCGTGGCGAATCGACTGCTGCGCCGCGTGCGCGACTATGCCGAAGTACGCGCTGACGGTCGCATCGAAGGCTGGGTCGCGGCCAAGGCGATGGACATGTTGCGCGTCGATGACAACGGCTTCGATATGATGGATCGCAAGCTGCTGGATGCGCTGATCCACAAGTTCGAGGGCGGGCCCGTGGGCGTGGAAAGCCTGGCCGCGGCCATCGGCGAGGCGCGCGAGACCATCGAGGACGTCATTGAGCCTTATCTCATCCAGCAGGGCTTCATGATGAGAACCCCGCGCGGGCGCATGGCCATGCCGTTGGCGTATCGTTATTACGGTCTGCCCGCGCCGGCGCCCGCGACCGACAACGCGATGGACTTATTTACCGGCCATGACGTCTCCGAGCGCTGATCACTTCAACCTGCGGGTCTATTACGAAGACACCGACGCCAGCGGCGTGGTCTATCACGCCAACTATCTAAAGTATTTCGAGCGCGCCCGAACCGAATGGCTGGAGCGGCGCGGCCTGGACCACCGCGCGCTGGCGGCCAGCCACGAGATCGTATTCACGCTGGCCGATCTGCGCCTGAGCTTCAAGCGCCCGGCGCGCCTCGACGACCGGCTGCGAGTGACCTCTCGTATCGCCGAAGCCGGGCGCGCGCGCCTGATGTTTGATCAGTCGATCTGGTGTAACGACGAGGTGTTGATTCAGGGCGAATTCACGGTGGCCTGTGTCAATATCGCCACCTTCAAACCGCAACGACTACCGTTTGCGATACGCGAGGAGCGCTAGATGAATCTTGCTGCTGACATGAGCCTGTGGGGTCTCGTCATGCAGGCCAGTACCCTGGTCAAGGCAGTCATGTTGCTGCTATTGGCCGCCTCGGTGGCCTCTTGGGCGGTAATTTTTGCCAAGCGGCGGCGTATCAAGCGCGTGGTCAAGGATATGAACCGCTTCGAGGACCGGTTCTGGTCGGGTGGCAACGTGCGTGACATCTACGACGATGTACATCGACACAGCGATTCGCTGGAAGGTATGCCTGCGCTGTTCGCGGCCGGCTACGAGGAGCTCAAGCGTCGGCGCGAGGCCGGGGATACGGGCCGTGCCGAAATCGTACCCTCGGTCCAGCGCGCGATGCGTGTGGCTGACTCGCGTGAGTTCGAAAAACTGGAATCCGGGCTGGCGTTTCTGGCCACCGTCGGCTCGATCAGCCCGTACGTCGGGCTGTTCGGCACCGTCTGGGGCATCATGAGCGCGTTCATTGGCCTGGGCAATGTACAACAGGCCAGCCTGTCGATGGTCGCGCCCGGTATCGCCGAAGCGTTGATCGCCACGGCGATGGGCCTGTTCGCGGCCATTCCGGCGGTCGTGGCGTACAACTTCTTCAGCAACCGGCTGGATTTCATCGATAACCGTTTCGATACCTTCATGGACGAGATGGCCGGTATCGTCGAGCGCGGCGTACAGTCGGCCACGCCGCCGCCGCCGCAGCCGCGTGAAAAGCCGGCTGCGCCGTCCAGCGAGACGCCGCGCACCGCGCCCGAGCTGTAGGACACGGCCATGGGAACGCGATCACACAAGCGCCAGGGCCGCCGCCGGCTGGCCAGCGAAATCAACGTGGTGCCGTATATCGACGTGACGCTGGTGTTGTTGATCATCTTCATGGTCACGGCACCGCTTCTCACGACCGGCGTCAACGTGGATCTACCCCAGGCACCGGCCAAAGTACTGGATATGGCCGAGGACCAGCCGGTGGTGCTCACGGTTACGGCTGACGGCGAATATTCGCTCAACGTAGGCCCTGAGCCGGATGCGCCACTGTCTGCGAGTGAGGTCGTCCAGATCGCCGGCCAGGTTATTGCCGAGCGGCCGAAGGTGCCGGTGGCGGTACGCGGCGACGGCCAGGGCAACTATGCTGATGTTGTACGCGGCATGGTCATGCTGCAACAGGCCGGCGCTGAAAAAGTGGGGCTGATCACTGATAACGTCGAGACCGAGGCGGGCCAATAACGCTGATGCTGGATTTGCTTGAAACCATCGGCGAGCACTGGCGGGCGGTCGTACTCGCGATTTTGATTCACGGCCTGCTGGCTGCCGGACTGATCTTTAGCCTGGATTTTCTGAATCCGGCCAATCGCGGCAGCGAGCGCGGCCAGTCGATCGTTGAGGCCAGCGTTATGTCCTCGGATCAGATCGAGGCTATGGCGCGTCAGAACAATATCGTGACGCCGGCCCAGAGCGAACCCGCCGACACATCGACCGAGCGCGACACGTCCGGCGACACGGCCAAGGCGCAGGCACAGGCACGCCAGCAGCAAGCCGCCGTCGAAGCGGCCCAAGCGAAACGCGAAGCCGAGGCCCGACAGCAACAACAGGCCGAGGCGCGTAGGCAGGCCAGCGCCGAAGCGGCTAAAGCAAAAGCCCAAGCAGCCCAGCGGAAAAAAGCGCAAGAACAGGCGGCGGCGCAGGCGAAGGCCGAACAAGCCGCAAAAGACAAGCGACAGGCAGAGGCCAAAGCCCAAAAAGAAAAGGCTGCCGAGCAGGCACAGCGCCAGGCCGAGGCCAAGAAAGCGGCCGCAGAACGCAAGGCTGCCGAGCGAAAGAAACAGGAGGCTGCCGAAGCTGCGCGCGAAAAAGCTGAAGCCGAGCGACAAGCCAAGGCCAAAGCAGAGGCACAAGCAAAAGCCGAAAAGGCCCGCGAGCAGGCAGAGGCGAAAGCGAAAGAACAGGCCGCGGCCAAAGCAAAAGCCGAGGCAGAGGCCAAGGAACGCGCGAAAGCCAAGGCCAAAGCGGAAGCCGAAGCCAAAGCCCGGGCTGAAGCCGAAGCTAAGGCCACGGCAAAGGCCGAAGCCGAAGCCGAGGCCAAGCGTCGCGCGGCCGCCGAGCAGGCCGCCAAACAGGCTGCGGCCCGCTCGCAGCTGGAAAAAGCGCTGGCCGAGGAAGCAGCCGGTCGACAGGCCGCCGCCGACCAGCGCGCGCTGGCCGGGTACATCCAGGCCATTCGCAACAAAGTCGAAGCCAACTGGATTCGCCCGCCCGGGGCGACCAACGTGACGTGCAAGGTGCACGTCAAACAGCTGCCGGGCGGACAAGTTGCAGACGTGCGTGTTCTAGGCTCCTGCGGTGGGCCGGCCATCGACCGATCGGTCGAGCAGGCGATCTATAAATCCGATCCCTTGCCGTCACCGCCTTCAGGTAATCTCTTTCAATCGGACATCGAATTCACGTTCAAGCCGGACTCATGATCAAATCACGACAAATCCCCGCTGTACTGCGTTTCGCGCTCGTGGCGATGACGCTTTGTCTTGCCCTGCCGGTACACGCAGCACTTCAGGTCGACATCACGCAGAGTTCGGATCAGGCCATCCCGATCTCGATCGCACCGTTCAAGGCCGACGGGCAGTCGCTGCCGGTGGATGTCTCGGACATCGCCAGCCGCGATCTGGCCTCGACCGGTCTATTTCGGACCATGAATCGAGCCAACATGACCGCAGCGCCGGCCACGCCCGAAGATGTGAATTACCAGAGTTGGGCCGCCCAGGGCGTGGATAACCTGGTGATCGGCTCGGCCTCGCGCAATGCAGCCGGTGGGTATCGCATCACCTTCTACCTGCTGGATGTCGCCCGTCAGCAGACCGTGACCAGCTTCCAGATCAACGCCGGGGGCAACCAGCTGCGTGATGCCGGTCATACGATCGCCAATCTCATCTATGAGCGATTCATCGGCAAGAAAGGCTATTTCCTGTCGAACATCGCCTACGTGACGGTCAACGGCAGCACCGCCCAGAACCGGACATTCCGCCTGGTGGTGGCCGACTATGACGGCAGCCAGCCGTCGACCATCTATTCGTCCAAGGACCCGGTCATGTCGCCGGCCTGGTCGCCCAACGGCGATCGTATCGCCTACGTGGCCTTCGATGTATACAAGGGCACCAGCAGCGTGCGGATCCAGAATCTGGCCAGCGGCCAGGCGCGAACCATCTCGGCCGGCCACGGCGTGAACGGTGCGCCGGCCTGGTCGCCCGATGGGCAACAGATTGCGTATGCCAAGTCGGCCGACGGGGATACCGATCTGTTCGTCTATAATCTGGCAACCGGTCAATCGCGACAGCTCACGCGCAGCGGCTCGATTGATACCGAGCCGACGTGGTCGCCGGATGGCAGCACCATCGTGTTCACCTCGGACCGTGGCGGACAGCCCCAGCTGTATCGAATGAACGCCCAGGGCGGCGGCGTCCAACGCCTGACTTACGACGGTTCCAGCAATCAGCGCGCGGACTTCGCCCCGGACGGCAAGTCGATCGCGTTCGTCCAGAAAAGCGGCAACGGCTTCCGTATTGCCGTAATGGAGTTGTCGAATAATAATGTCCGCATTATCAGCGAGGGTCCGTTGGATGACAGCCCGGCCTTCGCGCCGAACGGCCAGGCAGTGCTCTACGCTCGCCAGGGCGGTCGCAACGCGTTGTCGCTCGTCTCTCTGGACGGCGGTGCCAAATCCACGTTGTCGCAGGCCGGCGAAATACGCGAACCGGCTTGGGGCCCAATCAATTATTGATTGCGGTTTGAATCATCCACCAACAAACACGTGTCGCGACAGCGGCATGCAACAACTAAGGAAGCTTCCCATGGATCAAGTATCTTTTGGCACAACGCGTCGGGCCCTGCTGGCGGTCGCGCTCATCGCGACCGGCGTGAGCCTGGCGGCGTGTGGCGGCAACAAGAACGTGCGCGGTGACGCGCCGGGTATGCCGCAGGCCGGCATAAACAATGGCGATCAAGGCCAGGGCATGGGCTCGGGCCGTGATATCGACGTGCGTGGCCTGGAAGGCATCCCGGAAGAAGACCGGCATCTGTTCACCGATCCGAACAACCCGCTGTCTACCCGTACGGTCTATTTCGATCTGGATAGCAGCGCGATCCCGTCGCGCTTCTCTCAGGCGATTCAGGCTCACGGCCAGTATCTGGCCAATCATCCCGACGTGCACCTGCGCCTGGAAGGCAATACCGACGAGCGAGGTACGCGTGAGTACAACGTCGCCCTCGGCGAGCGGCGTGCAGATTCGGTCAAGCAGGCCGTGGTTCTTTCCGGGGCCAGCGCCGGCCAAATCTCCACGATTTCCTACGGCGAAGAGCGCCCGGCGGTCCTCGGCCAAGATGCCGGGTCCTATGATAAGAACCGTCGTGTCGACTTCATCTATACCAACAACTATTGATGGCTGATATGCGCGTATCGATTCGTGGCTTATTGATCGCTGCCGCTGTATCGGCACCGCTGGGGGCCGCTACGGCGGCCCCGACGATGCAACTGGCTCAGAACAACAGCGGGCCGAATCTGTTTGCGTTGTATCAGCAGATCCAGCAGCTTCAGCAAGAGGTTCGCGATCTCAACGGCCAGGTCGACACGCTTCAGTACCAGCTCGATCAGCAGAAACAGGGCCAGCGCGATCTCTATCAGGATATCGACAAGCGCTTGGCCAAGCTCGAGTCGGGCGCGACGCCGGCCGGCAGTGGCGCTGACAATGGCGCAAGTGGGGCGAGCGCGGGCAACGCCAACGTCGACCCGGCGGTGCAATCGGCCTACATGGCGGGCTTCAACAAGCTCAAAGATGGCGATTATCCGGCTGCGATCGACGCGTTCAAAAAGTTCGTACAAGACAACCCGGAAACCGCGCTGACGCCCAACGCCTGGTATTGGATGGGCGAGGCTTACTATGTTCAGCAAAAACCCGACGCAGCGCGGCAATCGTTTGAAACGGTCGTCAACCGTTTTGCCGCATCGCCCAAGGTTGCTGATTCGCTCTACAAAATCGGTTTGATACAAGCCTCCAGCGGTGAAAACGACAACGCCAAGGCGACGTTCAAGCGTGTGGTGTCGCAGTATCCCGATAGCGATGCGGCCAGCCAGGCGAAGTCCCGTCTATCGGGGGCCAACTAAGCCGTGTCCGACGTCATCGATTCGGCCAGTGGGCGTCGAACGCGGCCAGTGGCCGATAGCCGATGGTCGAACCGGGCCGATGCGCTGCGCATTACTGAGATATTCTGTTCGCTACAGGGTGAGGCCAACGACGCGGGCCATGTCACGACGTTTGTACGGCTCACGGGGTGTCCGCTGCGCTGTCACTATTGTGACTCTACTTATGCGTTTCACGGCGGTGAGTGGCAGAAGATCGACGATATCCTGGATCAGGTCGGCACGCTAGGCGCGGACTATGTCTGTGTGACCGGCGGCGAGCCGCTGGCCCAACCCAACGTATTCAGCTTGATCCGCCGGTTGTGTGACGCCGGTTATCGGGTGTCGGTTGAGACCGCCGGCGCGTTGGACATACGCCCGGTAGACACGCGGGCCTCGCGTGTCGTGGATATCAAGACGCCGGCCTCCGGCGAGGCCACGCGCAACCGCTGGGACAATATTGAGGCGTTGACGCCTCATGACCAGCTCAAGTTCGTGATCTGCTCGCGCACCGATTATGAATGGGCACGAGCGAGGCTGGCCGAAATCACGGTGCCTGGCGGTACGAGCATCTGGTTTTCGCCGTCAGCGGGCGAAATCACCGCGCGTGATCTGGCCGACTGGATCGTGGCGGATCGTCTCGGCGTCAAATTCCAGATGCAGCTGCATAAGCTCTTGTGGGGCGACGCTCCCGGGTATTGACCTCGGGCCGGACGCCCGCACGTTGCAGGCGAGTGTAAAGATTTCGGTAAGTAACGTGTCACAGCCCAAAGAAGCGCCCGCCGCCGTCGTGTTGTTGTCCGGCGGTCTGGATTCCACCACGTGTCTGGCCGAGGCCAAGGCAGCCGGCTATCGTGTCTATGCCGTGAGTTTTGACTACGGACAGCGCCACACGGCCGAGCTCGAAAGCGCGCGGGCGATCGCCGAACACGCCGGCGTGATCGAGCACAAAGTGGTGAAGATCGATTTCGACGGCATGGGCGGCTCAGCGCTGACCGATGCATCGATAGACGTGCCAGAAGCGCCCGTCGAGGGGATTCCCAGTACATACGTGCCCGCGCGCAACACGCTGTTCTTGTCCGTCGCACTGGGCTGGGCTGAGATTCTCGAAGCCGGCGCGATATTTATTGGCGTTAACGCGGTCGATTATTCGGGATATCCGGATTGTCGGCCCGAGTTCATCGAGGCGTTTGAAGCGCTGGGGCGGTTGGCAACCAAAACGGGCGTCGAAGGCCGTCCGATTGCGATCAAAGCGCCGCTAATGCACCAGACCAAGGCCCAGATCATCGCGCGCGGCCACGCGCTGGGCGTGGATTACGGCCGAACGATTAGTTGCTATCAAGCAGACGACCACGGTCGAGCGTGTGGCGTGTGCGATGCGTGTCGGCTGCGAGCGGCCGGCTTCGCCGAGGCCGGCGTGGCCGATCCCACGCGTTATATCGAATAAACGAGAAGCGCGCACACAAAAAAGCCGGCGTAGCGCCGGCTCTTTGCGATCTGGTGGGTCGTGCAGGATTCGAACCTGCGACC
>DCKU01000167.1:7949-28227 GCA_002320455.1 Salinisphaera sp. UBA1666 | reverse complement strand
TGCTCTACCAACTGAGCTAACGACCCCGAGAGAGCGCGTATAATACCGGAAATGGCAGGAATTGCCAGCGGTTGCGCCGATTTTTTCGAGCGCAACCGCGGTGCCGGTACGATCAGCCGTTACCGGCGTGCTCGACGAGCTCGATCCAGTAGCCGTCGGGATCTTTCACAAAAGCGATGTTGCTCATGCGGCCGTCCTCCGGTCGCTTCTGGAATGTGACGTCGTTGGCGTCCATCCACTCACAGGCCGCGGCCAGGTTGGGCACGGTGAAACAGATGTGGCCGAAGCCTTGCGGCTCATCGTTGCCGTTGTGATAAGCCGCATTCGGATCGGTTTCGGTGCCCCAGTTGTGGGTCAGCTCGAGTACAGCGGGAATGCGGCCCATGAACTTCGCGCGTTCAGCCTCGTCATCCGGCACGTCGTAGCCGTCAGTGCGCGCCAAGAAATATAGCGTGAACTGAGCATCGGGGTTTTCTTTCTGCCGCAGCAGCCGCATGCCAAAGACCTTGGTATAGAACGCCAGCGATTTTTCCGGGTCCACGACACGGAGCATCGTATGGTTAAACACGAAACCGGCGGTCTCGCTCGGGGCCTCGGTGTGCACGCCAGGTGCATTCTCGGTATTGAAAGCCATGAAAAACCTAGTGATGAGTCAAAGCGTATCCCTATGATGCCTGACGCGTCTTCATGGGCAAGCGCCGACAAGGCGTGGACTCAATGCTCTACACTCGTAGGCATAACGACCCAAGCAGGACCCGCATCCGTGAAAGCTTCTGATTTGTTCGTCAAATGCCTCGAGGAAGAGGGCGTCGAGTATGTCTTCGGTGTGCCCGGCGAAGAGAATCTCGATCTGGTCGAATCCCTGCGCACCAGTTCCATCCAGCTTGTGGTCACGCGTCACGAGCAGCACGCCGCGTTCATGGCGGCTACGTATGGCCGGCTGACCGGTCGGGCCGGCGTCTGTCTGTCCACGCTGGGGCCCGGGGCGACGAACCTGATGACCGGCGTCGCCTATGCACAGCTCGGTGGCATGCCGCTGCTGGCCATCACCGGTCAGAAAGCACTGCGTGACAACCGCCAGGGCAAATTCCAGCTGATTGACGTGGTAGACACCTTCCAGCCGGTGACCAAGTGGAACAGCTCGCTGGCCGACAGCGGGGTGATTCCGCGCAGTATCCGCCACGCGTTCAAGGTGGCCGAGGCCGAGCGCCCGGGGGCCGTGCATCTGGAGCTGCCCGAAGATATCGCCGGCGAGAGCATCGAACCCAGCGTGCCACAGCGCCGACACCGGCTACGCCGGCCCAACGCTGACGAACAGGCACTCGATGTCGCCGCGGACATGATCCGCGGCGCCCGTCAGCCGGTCATCGTGTATTCGGCGGGCGCCAACCGCAAGCGTATTACCACCCAACTGACCGCGCTGTGCGAGGGCACCGGCCTGTATGCGATCGGCACGCAGATGGGCAAGGGCGTGGTGGCCGACGACCATCCACCGAGCCTGTTCGCGATGGGCATCCACAAGCACGACTACGTCCATACGGCGATCGACGAAGCCGATCTCGTGCTAACGGTGGGCTACGACGTGGTGGAATACCCGCCCTCTGTTTGGAATGGCGATAAAGACAAGGAAATCATTCATATCGATTTCGTGCCTGCCGAGCCGGACGAATACTACAGCCCGTCGCACGAGGTTATCGGCGATATATCCAACACGCTCAAGGCCTTGTCGCAGCGCCTGCACGACGTACGCTTTGACGATCCGCGCATGACGCGCTTGCACGACTATGTGGCCGAAAAACTGCACGTGTCGGAGTCGGCCTACAGCTTTCCGCCAACGCCGCAGCGCATCGTGCAGCAGGTACGCGGCGTGATGGGTCGTGAAGACATTATCAGCCTGGATAACGGCATCTATAAGATCTGGTTTGCGCGGATGTATCCGGCCTACGCCAATAACACGGTGCTGCTGGATAACGCGCTGGCCAGCATGGGCGCCGGGCTGGCCGCGGCCATGGCCGCCAAGATGGTCCATCCGGACCAGCGGGTGATGGCGATCTGTGGCGACGGCGGCTTCATGATGAACAGCCAGGATCTGGAGACGGCCGTCCGGCTTGGCCTGGATCTGGTCATCCTGTTGCTGCGTGACGACGGCTACGGTTTCATTCGCTGGAAACAGGCCGGCGACGACCTGCCGGACTTCGGCATGGATTTCGGTAACCCGGACTTCGTCGCCTACGCCGAGGCTTACGGCGCCAAGGGGCTGCGACACACCGCCGACAACAACCTCTCTGAAATACTCGAGCAAGCCTACGAAATGGGCGGTGTCGTGCTCGTCGACTGCGTGATCGACTATAGTGCCAACACCGAGCTGGACGTTGAGCATCATGTGCCGACCGACGTGCTCGAGGGCTGAGTGCAATCTGCGGGTGACCACTGGGCGTGGCGCCAGCGATGACGTATGATGCGCGACGCGCCGCCGTGGTGGAATTGGTAGACACGCTAGGTTTAGGTCCTAGTGGCCGTGAGGCCGTGGGGGTTCAAATCCCTCCGGCGGCACCAGACGCGACAAAGCCCCTGTAAAAGGGGCTTTTTTATGCGCGTTATCAACGGCTGGATGTTTCTCCGCGACGATACAAGCTCTTGAGAGCCGCGTTATCGATTAAGCGATAGCGAAACGAGGGCCGACCGGACGAGCCGTAATCCAGCGTTTCGGCGAGTGCCTGTTGTTCCACCAGAAAGCGCAGATACTTGCGTGCCGATACACGAGATAGACCGCTATGCTCAGCGATCTCTTCCGTCGACGGCTGGCCATCGGCTCGGGTAATGGCGTCGATCACGTGGACCAGCGTATTGCCGGCAATTCCCTTCGGAAGCGTACCGGCCCCGGATAAATCCCGTGGCGCGGCACGAAACACCAAATCCAGCGCATGTTGATCCAGCGCGTGCTCGTGTTCGGCCAGGGTGCGTCGGCGTTGCCGGCAGGCGACGACGGCCTCGACGAAACGCTCGGCCGTAAACGGCTTGACCAGGTAGTCGTCGATGCCCAAACGATGCGCGCGGCGTACTGTGTCTGTTTCGCTGGCTGCCGTTAACAAGATGATCGACGTATCTGGACGATGCACGCCGAGCCATTCGGCAAGATCCAGCCCTGTCCGACGGCCGAGGTAGATATCCAGCAGCACTAAATCGACGCTTTCGCGCGCAAGCACACCGTGCGCGCTTACAACGTCCTGACACTGGCCCACCAGCGTGCAGTCGGCCACGCGCGCCAGATAGCCGGCGTTGATCCGTGCGATCAACGGATCGTCTTCGACGATCAGTACGTTCATAAGGCCGCTCGGAAGACGAGGCCCGCCTCGACCAGCGTACCCACGCCGGGCGTCGAGTAAATCTTCAAGTCTTCACCAGCTTCGGCCAGACGCTGGGTAATGAGGGCCAGACCCAGACCGCGATCATCGCCACGTGTCGAAAACCCCAGTGTCACGGCAGATTCGAGCTGTGTATCGGTCATGCCGGGGCCGTTATCACTCACCGACATCATCAACCGGTCGGCTTCCCAGGTCAGCGATAGATCCACGCGGGCATCGCAGGTGTCGTCCGCCAGCGCCAAGGCTTCCAGCGCGTTATCAATGAGGTTGCCGAGCACGGCGATCGCGGCATGTACATCGCGTGAGGCCGTGGCGAGGGGGATCCGCCGCTCGACTTCGACCGCCAGCACAACACCGGCTTCGCGCGCCTCGGCCTGTTTGGCCATCAGAAAGCCGCCCAGCACCGGATCCGCGATATCACCGGCGATGTGATAAATCGCGGCGGCGCGCACCTCGGTGAGCTCGGCAACGAACTGCTTGATCGCATCAGTATCGCCGAGTTCAGCCAAGCCCAGAACGGCGTGCCACTGGTTGTTGGTTTCGTGACGGTCAGCGCGCAGTGCGTCGGCATAGCGCCGCACACCCGTGAGTTCTTCTCCGAGGCGCTCAAGCTCTTCGGTATCGCGAAATGACAGAACCGCGCCCGAGGGGGCGTTGATCGGCCCAATCATGCGGAGATTGCCGCGAAAAGAGCGCCCGGCGATCGCCAGCGGTCGATCGACGCCCGTATCGTCGTCGTCGCCGAGCAGGGGGTTGGCCAATCGATCACCCAGCTCGGGCATAGGCTGTGAGCTCGCCGCGAGCAGACGACGAGCCGCGGGATTGATCAAGCGAAGACGCTGGTCCATGCCGATCACGATCACGCCTTCCTGAAGGCTATCTAGGACCGCTTGATGTTCGGCAGCAAGTGCGGCGATATCGGCCGGTTCCATGGCGCGAAGCTGTGCTTTGATACGCCGGGCCAGCCCCCAGGCGCCCGCGATCCCGATGCAGGCGATCAGTAACAGGCCCTCCAGTAGCGTGGCACGAGAGCTTGCATACAGGGGCGCGAGGATAGTCAGGCGCACGCCCACCGACACCGCGCCGACGACGCGCCCGGCGTCATCGACGACCGGTGAGAAACCGCGCACGCTTCGACCGAGGGTGCCAAGAGCGATAGAGCTGTAAGTGGCCCCGGCAAGCGCGGCGTGTTCATCATCGCCACGAAAATGACGATTGATACGTTCGGGGATCGGATGCGTCAGACGGATGGCCCCGGCGTTCATCACCACGATAAAATCCAGACCTGCGGTCTTACGCAGCGCCTCGATTCGATGTTGCAACGCGCTGTTCGGCGCGTAGGGGCGCGGCTTGGCAACGCCGTCGATCACGGCCGGCCACTGAGCGACGGCCGAGGCCACGTTGATCACCCGCTTGGATTCGGCACGCTCGATGCCCTGCCAGAGCTGATAACTGAACATCGCCCAGGCGAGCACCAACGTGACGGCGACCATGCTCACCGCCCAGATCGCGGTCATGCTCGCCAAGCGCATGCGGCGACGACGCGTGGACGGAGCAGGCGGGTTGTCGTACGACCAAGGTGTCATTTTCAGACCGATTACGCGCGTGAGATGCGCGTTATTCCGGTTTATTTAATTACAAAAGCGTTTTTTGACTACGCGCGCCCGGATAAAGCATGGACGATGGTACGAATCGACGCACGCCACGCGATGGCGTGCGTCGCGTTTCCTGCGCCCGCCCAGAGAGAGAATGCCTGTCATGAGCGAACTATCCCAGAGCAAAGACGCGCAAGATGCATCCACCGGCGTCTCGAGCCTACTGAACGTGGGACCGACGATCTTCTTCATGCCGTTGCCGGTTTTCGTCGTCGCACTTGCGATCCTCGTGCTGGCCACCGCGACCGGTACTTTACCGAGCGGCATGATCGGCGCGTTTCTCGTGATCATGCTGCTCGGCGAGGGCCTGGGCTATATCGGCGATCGCCTGCCGATCGTGCGCACCTATCTCGGCGGCGGCGCGATTCTGTCAATCTTCGGCGCGGCAGCGATCGTCTATCTCGGCTGGCTGCCTACGCCGGTGATCGATAACGTGACCGAGTTCATGACCACCGGCGGGTTCCTGAATTTCTATATCGCGGCGTTGATCACGGGCAGCATATTGGGTATGCCCGCCGAGATTCTCGTCAAGGTCGGCAAACGGTTCGCGCTGCCGCTGATCAGCGCGGTGATCATGGCCTGTCTGCTGGCGATGATCGTGGGCGCGGCGCTGGGATTCTCGCCCACAGAGGCCGTGACGGTCATCACGCTGCCGATCATGGGCGGCGGTATGGGAGCCGGCGCCGTTCCCATGAGCCAGATCTACGAGCAGATGCTCGGCAAGCCGGCCAGCTACTATATTTCGATTCTGGTGCCGGCCCTGGCACTGGGTAACGTCTTTGCGATCATCATCGCCGGTCTGCTCAACGGCCTGGGCAAGCGTATTCCGAGCCTGACCGGCGACGGCCAGATGATGCCCGGTGTGACGATCGACGCGGAGGAACGAAAGCCCGCGCTCGATCAGCTGGGCGTTGGCCTGGTGGCTGCTTTGGTCTTCTATGTCGGTGGTGAGATCCTGGGCAGCGTCATTCCGCTGCATCCCTACGCGCTGATGATCATCCTCGTAGCTGCGGTGAAGATCGCAGGCGTGGTGCCCGGGCAGGTCAGCGACGCCGCCGCCCAGTGGTTCGAGTTCGTGGCCAAGAACTGGACCATGGCGCTGCTGTTCGGTATCGGTGTGGCCTATACCGATCTCGGCCAGGTTATCGATGCGCTGAGCGTGACCTATGTCCTGATCGTGTTCGCGGTCGTCGCCGGTGCGGCACTCGGTGCGGGGCTGGTCGGTAAATTAATGGGGTTTTACCCAATCGAAGCGGCCATTACCGCCGGGCTGTGCATGGCCAACATGGGCGGTACCGGTGACGTCGCCGTACTGTCGGCGGCCCATCGCATGCAGTTGATGCCGTTCGCCCAGATCTCTTCAAGACTGGGCGGGGCCTTGATCCTGCTCATCGCCGGCACGCTGGTGCCGCTCATTGGCGGCGGCGGGCTCGGTTGACGAGGCCTCTATAACTGTTGATAGACTCAAAAAAGCCGCGCAATCATAGGCATGCGCGGCTTTTTTTATGAGGCTTGTCGCTGCGGGGCAGCACTTTCGAGCTGATAGCCAATTCCGTGAACCGTACGGATCATCTTGCGCGCGGTCGGTCGTTCGAGAAGCTGGCGCAGACGATGGATATGCCCACGCAGCGCGGCATCAGACTCGGGCGGCTGGTCATTCCAGATCTGTTTTTCGATCTGTGCGCGGGTGACCACGCCGGGAAAGGCTCGAACCAGAAGTTCGAGAATCCGAAAACTGATCGGTGCCAACTCCACGGGAATCTGACCGCAGTAGACGCTTTGCTGCTCCAGATCTAAATGCAGATCACCGGCGGACAGCTGGGCCATCGGGTCGCCACATTCCTTGACCAGTTTCTGTAGCGCGCCGAGTACCCCGTCCATATCCGAGCGCTGACGATAGACGACTGTCTCCAGGCTCTCGCCGCGCCAGCGTGACAGCGTATCCATGCTGTCGGCCATCGCCAGAACCGGGGTGGCACGGCGGGCTGCTTCGCGAAGCTTGTCGGTGAAACCACCAGGGTCGCCGCAGCGCGGCAGGCTGGCATCCAGCACGATCGCATCATAGCGATTCATTTCACAAAGTCGGATGGCTAGCGGGCCATCGTCGGCGAAGTCAGGTTCTTCGCCGGCCTGCTCGAGTGCATCGCCGATTTCAACGGCCAGGTTCGGGTCGTCTTCAATGATCAATACATGCATGAGCGGTTCGCGTCCGTGGCGTCGGGCTATCTAACTCATTGGTTTCGTTGATTGAGACAGCGAAGAGACGGAAAGGTTTAATCCGTACTGCAAAAATCGCGCAAGCGCACGTTCAGCCTGAGGGCGCATTGCATGGACAAAAAAAAGACGGCCCGAAGGCCGTCTTTTGACTACGCCGTCGACAACCCGGCGGGTTGTCGGGCAGGCGATTACGCGCTCATGAGATCTTCGATACGAATCGGCAGATCGCGAACGCGTTTGCCGGTGGCGTGATAGACCGCATTGGCGACGGCTGCGGCCATGCCGGTGATGCCGATCTCACCGATACCGCGAAGGCCCAGATCGTTGAACTTGTAGTCCGGATAATCCAGCAGCAACACGTTGACATCTTCGGGATAGTCGGCGTGGGTCGGCACCAGGTATTCGGCGTAGTTGTTATTGACCGGCATGCCCGAGCGGTGGTCGTACTCGGTCTGCTCGAACAGCGCCATACCGATACCCATGGCGATTGCGCCCTCGACCTGGTTAGAGGCGGTCTTGGAGTTGATGATCTGGCCGCAGTCGATCGCGCTCACGACGCGATTGACCCGAAGACGCGAAATACCCGGGTCCCAGGCAATCTCGACGAAGTGCGCGCCGAACGACCGGAACGAATACTCGTCACCGGTTGCACCCGAGGTATAGGCTTCGCCGAAGGCCTCGGCGACCTTGCGCTGTTGCAGCACGTCGACGAACGCGACCGAATCGCCGCCGTCCATCGACAGCTTGCCGTCGGCCAGGGTGATCTTTTCCGGATCGGCGTCGGCGAATACCGCGCCTTCTTCGACCGCATACCCCTTGAGCTGATCGGCTGCCTTCTTGGCGGCGGCGTGAATAGCCGGCAGGGCCGAGGCCGATGCCCAGGAACCACCGGACAGCGGGCCACTCGGATAAGCGCTATCGCCCAGCTCGACTTCGATCTTGTCCAGCGGCAGGCCGAGAACATCGGCCGCGGTCTGGGCCACGATCGTATAGGTGCCGGTACCGATATCCTGGGTCGCGCAGGATACAAAGGCGCGCCCGTCGGCGCGCAGCGCCACGCGGGCGTTGCAGTCGCGCTTCAGGGCTTCCCAGTTACAGGCCGCGACCCCCCAACCGAGGATCTCGTTGCCGTTCTTCATGGAGCCGACTTCGGGATTCCGCTTGTCCCAGCCGAATGCCTTGGCGCCTCGCTCGTAGCACTCCATCAAATGAATGCTAGAAAACGGCAGGCCCTTCGAGCCGTCGGTTTCGGTGTAGTTGGCCTTGCGCAGCGCCAGAGGATCCATGCCGATCTTTTCGGCCAGCTCGTCGATGGCCGACTCGAGCGCGAACAGACCGGGTGCTGCACCTGGGGCACGCATGGAGGTTGGCGTGCCTTGGTTGACCTGTGCGGTGGCGTGGGTCACGCGCACGTTGTCGCAGTCGTAGAGGCTCTTGGTCACGCTACCGCAGGTTTCCACATAGTGGCCGACGAACGACGTGGAGTTGACCGAGTCGTGAACGATGGCCTGCAGCTTGCCGTTGGCATCCGCACCCAGTTTGATGTTCTGGTGCGTGGCCGGGCGATGCCCGGTGGTGGTGAACATCTGGGCGCGCGGCACCACGAGTTGTACCGGGCGCCCCAGCTCGCGCGAGGCCGCGGTGGCGGCCACGGCATTCGGCCAGATCCAGAGCTTGCTGCCAAAGCCCGAGCCGATATACGGCGCACGGGCGTCGACCCGCGCGGGGTTGATGCCGAACACGGCGGCGATGGTGTTCTTGGCAAACACTACGCCCTGACTGGCTTCGTAGAAGGTCAGATCGCCGTCGTTCCAATACGCCGTGGTGGCGTGCATTTCCATCGGGTTGTGGGTTTCTACCGGCGTCGTATAGATGGCGTCGACCTGGTGCGGCGCACTGGAGAAGGCGCTGTCGGCGTCGCCGCGCACGTGTCGGCTGCTCTTGGCCTGCTTGGGCGCCCCTTTCTTCAGCGCCTGAGTCAGGCTGGTGACCGGCTCGGACTCCTGATAGCTCACATCCACGAAATACGCGGCGTTGCGCGCGTTTTCGAAGGTGTCGGCCACGACCATGGCCACGAACTGGCCGCCGTAGTAGACGTTATTGTCTTCAAATGGCAGGCGGGGCTCGTCGACCTTGTTCTGCTGGGCGAAATTCGAAGGGCTGCGGTGCAGCTTCGGAAAATTGCCGTGGTGGAAGATCTCGATGACGCCCGGCTGCTGCTTGGCCTTGGATACGTCGATATCGGTGATCTTGCCGGCCGCGATGTTCGAAAACACGCCGTAGGCATAGGTCAGGTTGGCCGGATAGTGATCGGCGGCATAACGTGCCCGCCCCGACAGCTTGTCCGGACCGTCGATACGCGGCTTAGCCGCGCCGATGATGTCATTGCTCATGAAAATCGCTCCGAATTAGGCCGTGACGGTTTGCAGGCCGCGCACGATGGCCTGCTTGCCCAGCGGAATCTTGAACGCGTTGTCGTCGGTGGGGCGGGCATCGGCAAACGCGATGTCGGCGGCCTTGGCGAAATTGTCCTCAGTAGCCGCCTTGCCGATCAGAGATTTCTCTGCCGCCGCTGCGCGCCAGGGCTTGGTGCCCACGCCGCCCATGGCGATTCGGGCATCACGCACGGTATCGCCGTCGGTGGCCACGATGATTGCGGATGAGGCCAGGGCGAACTGATAGGACGCTCGGTCACGCAGTTTGAGGTAATGCGACTTCGCGCCCTTGACCGGCGCGTTGAGCGTGACGTGCGTGATCATCTCGTCGGCTTCAAGCGCGTGCTCGAGGTGCGGCGTATCACCCGGCAACAGATGGAAATCGAGAAAATCGATGTCCCGCTTGCCGTTGGGGCCTTCCACGTTGACCACGCCGCCGATAGCCGCCATGGCCACACACATGTCCGACGGGTGGGCGACAACGCAGTGCTCGGAGGTGCCGAGCACCGCGAAAACGCTGCGCGCGTGGCCGCCGATGGCCGAGCAGCCCGAGCCGGGCTCGCGCTTGTTGCAGGGCGCTGACGTATCGCGAAAATAGGCACAGCGGGCACGCTGCATCACGTTGCCGCCGGTCGTGGCCTTATTACGGATCGAGGTCGACGCTCCGGACAACAGCGCATCGGAGAGTACCGTGTACTGCTCCTTGACGATCGGGTGATAGGCCAGATCGGTGTTGGTGACGTTGGTGCCAATGCGCAGGCGCCCGTCGTCGAGCTGTTCGACCTGATCGTAGCCGGTCTTTCGCACATCGACCACGTGGCCCGGACGCATGACTTCCAGCTTGGCCAAATCGAGCAGGGTGGTGCCGCCCGAGATATACGCCGAGTCGTTGCCTTTGGCGTGTGAAGCGACGGCCGCGCCGACGCTGTCGGCCTGCATATAAGAAAAATCGCGCATGATTTAAGCCTCCGAACCTTTGGAGCGGGCGTCCTGAATCGCCGCGACGATGTTTTTGTACGCCCCGCAGCGACACAGATTGCCGCTCATGGCCTGGCGCAGTTCGTCGCCGGAGTTGCCGATGCGATCGTCGGCGAGGATATAGCTGGCCGCCATCATCTGGCCCGGCGTGCAGTAACCACACTGGTAGCCGTCGTTTTCAAGAAAGGCCTGCTGTAGCGGGCCAAGATCTTTTTCGCCGTCCAGGCCTTCCACGGTCTTGATCTCGTCGCCGTCATGCATGACGGCCAGACTCAAGCACGAGTTGATGACCTCGCCGTTGACGTGCACGTTGCAGGCGCCGCACTGGCCGTGGTCACAGCCTTTCTTGGTGCCCGGCATGTCGAGCTGATGACGGATCACGTCGAGCAGTACGGCGTTGGGCGTGACGTCTACTTGCTTGGCCTGGCCGTTCACCGTGAACGACACGCGCTGCATGCCCTCGGCCGGAGTGTCGCCTTCGGCTTCTTGGACCTTGTCACTGGCGGCGAATGCGGCACCGCCAAAGCCCGTGGAAGCGGCGCCGGCGGCTAGGCCGGACAGGCCGATGTTGCGCATGAAGCGCCGACGCGAAGGCGAGTGCTCGGTGGCACTCGAACGAGCCGTGTTGGCCGTTTCTTCACGATCGAAATCTTGATCGTCTTTCATCGAATAGGTCTCCATGACGCGGTACTGGGTCCGCTTTGAAGTCAAGCAGTCTTCGCTGTGAGGTCACGTTTGCCGCCGTGTGACATGGCGTCAATAAATAGACGGCGGGCGGTTATGTAGTGAACTTAATAACGGCAAACTGCGACTTACATTGCACACAACAAGCCGCGGGCAACGCGATTCGACCTCAGATGAGACTGCGTATCATCTGGCGCGTATCGACGTCGGCCACGGCGCGCGTGGATACGCGCCGATAAAACGTGGCCACCCGTGGGTTGCGAGCGGCGCGCGCCAGCCGGCCCGGTCCGGCGACGCCAGCCAGCGCACGGCGATGGATACGCACCGGATGCCCCGGTTGATCGGCCGCCGCAACCCGGGCGATGGGATAACCGGCGCGCACCGCGCGGCTCAGAAGATAATCCACTGCCGGTTCGACGTAGGGCATGTCGGCCAGGTAGACGGTCACCGCGCTGTCGATGCGGGGCGCGCTTTCAAGGGCGGTGTCCAGCGAGGCCGCCAGACCGGCGGCGGAAGCGTGCGCGCGTACGATCGACAGCCGCGGATGGGGTATAACGCCATAGCGTGCGAGCGCCGCGATGATACGTCGCGATTGATGGCCCACCACCAGCCGTACGGGCCCACGCGTGGCCGCCAGTATTCGAGCCGTGCTGACGACGATAAGCGGCCGCCCGCCAATTTGCGTGAGCAGTTTGTTGGCCGGGCCGAAGCGCTTCGAGCGCCCCGCGGCCACGATGAGCGTGTTCACCGCGGGTGGGTACGCGGCCGGGCGGCGACCACCGCTGCAATAATGGAGGCAGCGATCTCTCGCGGATTGATGGCGCCGATATCTAGCCCGGCCGGCATATCGATTCGTGCCAGCTCCTGCGGTGTGGCCCCGGCATCGGCCAGACGACGACGGCGTTCGTCGGCCTTGCGTCGGCTGCCGAGCACGCCGAGCCGGAACGCCGGCGAGGCCAGGCCACACTGTAATACGGCCTCGTCGTCGTCGATGTCGTGCGTGAGGCTATACAACGCACAGTGATCGTCGAGCACCAGATCGGCCAGGGCCGTACGCAGAGGACGGGTGTCGTAAAACGCCAGCTGCAGCCCGGGCGGTGCGGCGCTCGGTCCGTAGGGGCGCAGCAAGGCAGCCTCCATGCCGAGCTGACCGGCGGCTTCGGCCACGGCCACGGTGACCGGGTCGCCGCCGACGAGCACCACGCGTACTGGCGGCGCATAAATCTGGCGAAACACGCCCGCGGCCGGCGCCGCCGACGCGGGGTCGGGCACGGGGTGCGCCTGGCCGCTGGCACTTTCGATATCCAGTGTCAGGCACGCACGCCTGGCGCGGGCATCGGCGCGCATCCGCACGTAGCCGGCCAGATCGTTTAGACGACGCACGAGGATGCCGATTCGCCCGCCGCAGGTCAGCTGTACGTCGAGCACCGGGCTGCCGGCGCCGTAGTCCAGCAGCCGCGGCGCGCCGTCGCGAATGACTTCGGCCGCCTCGGCGGCTACCGCCCCCTCGACGCAGCCGCCGGAGACATAGCCGGCCACACGCCCGTCCGGGGCGATGGCCATCTCGGCACCGAGCGGCCGAGGCGACGAGCCTACGATGTCTACCAGCGTGGCCAGGGCGATGGTGTTGTAGTGGTGCTGCCAGCGAGTAAGCGTGGGCAGCAGATCGTCGATGAGGCCGTACGTGGGCCAGGCTGGCCATTCGACCGGCTCGCTGAGAGGCTGTTGTCGGGTTGGGGGCATCACGATAGGGCTTACTCCTGTCGTGCGCGGGATAGACGCGCCAGGAGGTCAGGCCATTCGGCCCAGGCGTGCAGTACGCCCTCCGGGCCGAAATGGGCAACATCGTCGTGGGCATAGCCGAATGACACCAGCACCACGGCCACATCGGCGGCTCGGGCCACATCCCGATCCACGGCCATATCGCCAATATAAAGCGCATCGTTGGATACGACGCCGAGCTGATCGATGCAGGCGTAAAGAGGCTCGGGGTCGGGTTTCAGCGCATAGGTCCCGGCACCCACCAGTACGTCGAACTCGCCCAGCAGATCAAGTTCGGCCAGCACGCGCTCGGCCACGGCTTGTGGTTTGTTGGTGCAGAGCGCGATTTTACGACCGGCCCGGCGTGCCCGGCGCAGCATCTCGGCTGCGCCGTCGTAGCACCGGGTATAGGCCGCCGGGATTGCATGATAGTGCGCGTTGAAGTCGGCCACGTACTGGGCCAGGGCGGTCTCGTCGGGCACGGGTAATTCTCGGGCGGCCAGCACCCGTTCGATCAGGCGCGCCGCGCCGTCACCGATATAGTCGCGAATCTCAGCGGCGTCGATCGAAACATCGTGTTCCGCGAGCGTACGCTCGACGGCGGCTGCGATATCCGGGGCGCTGTCGATCAGGGTGCCGTCGAGGTCGAAGATCAGCGCCGCCGGCCAGTCGCCGGCAGGCTCGACAGACGAATTCATGCGTGTAAGCCAGGCTCAACAGGACAGGGCAACAGTGTAAGACGCATCGAAGGCGGCGTGGGAGGCGTAGACTAGCGCGCATCGTTTCCCGCTACGTGTGTGTCTCTTGTCGGAACCTGCCGCCGAGCATTCCTACGGCTTATTGCGCAAGCAGCTGTTTCACCAGACCTGGCCCATGGCGATCGGTGTGTTGTCGCTGCTGGGCTTTCAACTGGTGGACGCGGCGTTCGTCTCGCATCTGGGGACCCAACCGCTGGCCGCGCAGTCGTTCACCTTTCCGGTCACGTTCTTGATGATCGGCATTCAGGTGGGGTTGGGCATCGCGATCGCCGCGCTCATATCGCGCGCGATCGGGGCCGGCGAGACCGAGCGCTCCCGCCGGCTGGGCTCGCTGGTATTGGTTGGCGGAACCGGCGGGCTGGGCGTACTGGCCCTCGTTTTATGGTTCGCTCGTGATCTGATCTTCAGCCAGCTCGGTGCCAACCAGGCCACGCTGGCGCTGATCACGCCTTATTGGGCCGTGCAGCTTGTCGCCAACTGGCTGGGGGCGATGCTGTATTTCGGCTACACGCTGTTTCGCGCGCACAACAACACCAAAGTGCCCGGCACGCTGATGGTGCTCACCAGCTTATTGAACCTGGCGCTGGATCCGGTGTTCATTTTCGGCCTGGGGCCGATACCGGGCTTTGGATTGCAGGGTGCCGCGATCGCCACCGTTATTTCTTTCTCGATCGGTCTGGTGATCCTCGGGCTTCGCCTAGCCCGCGAGAACTGGCTATCGCTGGATGATCTCGCCGCTGAAATACAGCGCTCGACCCGGCCGTTCCTCACGATCGCCGGGCCGGCGATGATCAGCCAATTGATGCCGCCGCTGGCCGCCATGGCCGCCACCGGTCTGATCGCCTCGCTGGGTGATCAGGCCGTAGCGGCCTGGGGCCTGCAGAGCCGGCTGGAAACCATGTCGCTCATGGTGGTGCTGGGCCTGACCATGTCGTTGCCGCCGTGGCTGGGCCACTGCTACGGCGCGGGCAACTGGCCGCGGATTCGCGCGCTGACCTATATCGCGTTTCAGGCCGCACTGGTCTGGCAGCTGGCTTTCGGCATCGGCATGGCGATCGCCGCGCCGTGGGTCGCCGAGGGCCTGGCGGGGGCCGCCGCCGTTCAGGACGGGCTCGTGTCGTTGATTCGCTTCATGCTGCCGAGCTATGCGCTGCTGGGTATCTGCATGCTGGTGGTCTCAGCCTCGAACGCGCTGAACTGGCCGTTCCGGGCGATGATCATCTCGTTCGCGCGGCTGTTTGTCTGTTACTTGCCGTGTGTGGCACTCGGCGTGGCCTACGGCACCATGACCTCGATTGCGATCGGCGCGTTGGCGGGCAACGTGGCCGCTGGGCTCATGGCCTGGATCACCTTTCGTATCAGCCTGGGCCGCGTGGACGACACCCGGCCTGCGTCGGCATGAGCGAGACCGGCGAGGCGCCGCCGTCGCCGCTGCCACGCCGGCACGCGACACGGTTGCGCCACTACTGGCGCAGCCAGGGCTGGGCGCATCACGACAATATCGATATCGACCTGCTGCGCTGGGGGCTGATCGTCGAGCACCCCGATCGCGCGGCAACCAGCGTGTTCGAGCTGACCGCGGCCGGGCGCGACGCATTGGCAGCCGGGCTGGTTCGAAACCGCGCAGTCCGCCAGGCGCACGCCGCGGCCGTGACAGCGACCGCCCAGTATCTGGCCGATGCGCGACGACTGGTCTTCACCGAACTGTCGATTCGCACGGTGCTCGAGGATAAGTGGCGGACCTGCAAACCCGACGTGTTTTCGCTGGTACGCGGTCTGCGGGCCGATCATCTGGCGCCTCAGGTGCACGAGATTAAGGTCAGCCGTGCCGATCTGCTGGGCGAACTGCGAAGCGCCAAAATCGAGCGCTATCGCGAGCTCGCGGCCAGTATCTATTTCGTGCTGGCCGACGGTATCGCTAGCATTGAAGAAATTCCGGAAGACTACGGCGTGGCGTTTCATGACGCGCGTCGGGGTTTTCGTATCGCGCGTCAGGCGCCAATCGGTGACTATCAGCTGGAAACGCGGCATTGGATGGCGCTGGCCAAGGCGCGCCCGTTCGCCGGTGAGCATGAATCTGGCCAGCTCGCCTTCTGACTGGCTTACCATGACGCTTTGTCTTGTCTGCGGAGCGCGTTATGTCCTGGCATGGATCGGTTCAACTTCGGCTGCTTATCGCCGTCGGTCTCGTTGTGTTACTGGCCGGCTGCGGCATCAACGCGATTCCCAAGAAAGAGCAGGCCGTGGATGCCACTTGGGCCCAGGTACAGAACGAATATCAGCGACGCGCGGATTTGGTGCCCAACCTGGTCGCTACGGTCAAAGGCTATGCCAAGCAGGAGCGCGAGACGCTGACGTCGGTCACCGAGGCCCGCGCGAAGGCCACGTCGATCAATGTCGATGCCAGCACGCTCGACGACCCGCAGAAGATGCAGAACTACATCGCCGCCCAGGACCGCCTCGGTGGGGCGTTGTCGCGGCTGCTGGCGGTGTCCGAGCGGTATCCGGATCTCAAGTCCAATCAGAACTTCCTCACCCTGCAGTCACAGCTTGAAGGTACGGAAAACCGTATTGCTGTCGCCCGGCGCGACTATATTCAGGCGGTACAGGCCTACAACACCGAGCTCACCACGTTTCCCGGGCGGTTCTGGCACTGGATGATGTATAGCGACAAGCAACAGCACGCGAACTTTCAGGCGGTCACCCCGAACGCCGAGCAGGCGCCCGCGGTTTCGTTCTAATGCGTAGCGTGGCCCGTCTTGTCATCGCTTGTCTGGCGCTGGTGGTCAGTGCCAGCGCTCTGGCCGCACCCGATTTCCCGGAGTTGACCGGTCGTGTGGTCGACCAGGCCGATATGCTCTCGCCGGCCACCGAGTCCCGACTGACACGACTCTCCGCCGGGCTGGAGCAGGCCACCAGCGATCAGCTGGTCGTCGTCACACTGGCTGATATCGGCGATACGCCCATCGAGGCCTACGGCTATCAGTTGGGTCGTGCCTGGGGCATCGGCCAATCGGGTGAGCCCGGCGAGGCCAACAAAGACAACGGCGTGTTGTTGATCGTGGCCCGTGCCCAGCGCGCGATTCGTATCGAAGTCGGCTACGGGCTCGAAGGCCAGCTCACCGATGCACGTTCGGCCGCTATTATCCGACGCATCATCGAGCCGGCGTTCAAAGCACAGCATTTTGATGACGGCGTGTTGGCCGGGGCGGCCGCGATCGTGAAAACCCTGGGCGTGGATCCGGGCCAGGCTGGCGGCCAGGCGCTGGATCAGGCACAAGAGCGCAGCGCGGCCGATGAAGACCCCTCGATGCTGCACACTCTGATGTTCGTCGGGCTGATGATTGCCATCATCGCGATGTTCGGCAGCGGTGGTGGCGGCGGTTCCGGGCGGCGCCGACGTCGCGGCGGCCTGCCGTTTTTCATCCCCATGGGCGGCGGCTTCGGTGGCGGCTCCGGCAGCTTCGGGGGTGGCGGCGGCTTTTCCGGCGGCGGCGGTGGCTTCGGCGGCGGCGGCGCGTCCGGCGGCTGGTAGCTGAAATAGCGAGAAGAAACTATGACCTTGTTCGACACACCGGCGCGTGAGCGCATCGCCGCGGCCATCGACGACATCGAGCGCCATACCGATGCCGAAGTGGTCACCGTGGTCACCGGCGCGGCCGATGACTATCGCTGGATCGGTCTGTTCTGGGCGGCACTGCTCGCGCTCATCGTGCCGGGTGCTGCCGCGTTCGTGCTGGGCGGCTTCGACGCCCGAACCCTGCTGTTGGCCCAGTGGGTGGTATTCGTGATCGCCGGGCTAGTGTGTCGTCATCGGCGTGTGGCACCCCGTCTGGTACCGCGCGATGTGCGCCACGGCCGCGCCGCTGCTCTGGCACGCACCCAGTTCCTAGCCCAGAATCTACATCGTACGGCGGATGCTACCGGCGTGCTGATCTTCGTGGCCGAGGCCGAGCACTACGTAGAGATTCTGGTCGATCACGGTGTCGCAAGTCGCATCGAAGACGCCGTCTTTGACGAGTTGATTCAGAACTTTACGAAACGGGTGGCGGCCGGCCAGACCACCGAAGGATTCATCGAATGTATCCGCGGCTGTGGTACGCACCTGGCCCGTGCGGTACCGGCGACGCATACCCGCAACGAGCTGCCCAACCGGCTGATCGTTCTGGATTGATACTCACCCGGGCTAACTTCGACTAAACTCTCCGGTTTTTTAAAGCGGCGGTAGGGGACGATAATGGAATCAGAGAGCCCGCTGGTCGGGGTCATCATGGGCAGTGCCTCGGACTGGGACACCATGCAGCGCGCGCATGAAATACTGGACGCGTTCGATATCCCCCACGAATGCGAAATCGTCTCGGCCCACCGCACGCCCGACAAGATGCGCGATTACGCCAAAAGCGCGGAAGCGCGCGGCCTGCAGGTCATCATCGCTGGCGCCGGCGGGGCGGCTCATCTGCCGGGCATGGTCGCTGCACAAACGCTGGTGCCGGTGCTGGGCGTGCCGATCAAAAGCCGGGCCCTGAACGGTCTGGATTCGCTGCTGTCGATCGTGCAGATGCCCGGCGGGGTGCCCACGGCGACCTTTGCCATCGGCGAATCCGGCGCGCGTAACGCGGCCCTATTCGCCGTCGCCCAGATGGCCACCAGCCGGCCGGAACTACGCAATCGCCTACAGGCGTTTCGCGACGAGCAGGCTGAAAAAGTCGAAGGACAATCGCTGACATGAGCACACAAGACGACGGGCGCATCATCGCCCCGGGTGCGACGATCGGCGTTCTCGGCAGCGGGCAGCTCGGGCGCATGCTGGGCCTATCGGCCCGGCGCATGGGCTATCGCGTAGCCACGTTCTCGCCGGATCACGATACGCCGATGGGCCAGATCGCCGATGCCGAGCATGTGGCTGATTACACCGATCTCGATGCGGTGGCCGCGTTTGCGAAAAGCGTGGACGTGGTGACCTTCGAGTTCGAAAACGTGCCGTTCGAAGCGGCCGAGGCAGCCGCTCGGCACGTGCCGGTGCGCCCTCGCGGCCAGGTGCTACACATCGCCCAGCATCGCCGTCGCGAGAAGGATTTTCTTCACGCGGCCGGCTTTCCCACTGCACCGTTCGAGCATGTACCCGATCGCGCGACGCTGGACGCCGCGATCGCCCGTCTGGGCGTGCCCTGCGTGCTCAAGACCGCCGGTTTCGGCTATGACGGCAAAGGTCAGATGGTCATCAAGGCCGCCGACGAAGCCGAGGCTGCCTGGCAGGCGATCGGTGCGGGTGAGGCCGTGCTGGAAGGTTTCGTGGATTTCGCCTGTGAGGTGTCGGTGGTGGCGGCTCGCGGCCTGGACGGCGCCTTCGCGCACTACGGGGTGACCGAAAACCGTCATGCCGATCATATTCTGGACGTCTCGATTGCCGACGGCATCGCCGATAGGGCGACCCGAGACCGCGCGATTGAAATCGCCGCCGGCGTGCTCGAGGCCCTTGACGTTGTGGGTGTGCTCTGTGTGGAGTTTTTCGTCGGCCGGGACGGCACGCTCGTGGTCAATGAGTTGGCCCCTCGGCCACACAACTCTGGGCACTTTTCCTTCGATGCCTGTGTCACCGGCCAGTTCGAGCAGCAGCTACGAGCGGTCTGTGGCTTGCCGCTGGGCTCAACGGCGCGTCTGCGTGCCTCGGCGATGGTCAACCTGCTGGGGGATCTATGGGCACACGGCGAGCCCGACTGGGCCAGTGTCCTGGCCGATCCCGACTTGAAGCTCCATCTCTATGGCAAGGCCGCACCCCGGCCCGGCCGCAAGATGGGGCATATGACGGTATTCGGCAGGGACGGCGAGGACGCGGCGAGCCGGGCGATCGCGGCCCGCCAGCGGTTGGCCTGGGGCGGGTAGACCGTGCTGGTTGTACACCGCGTGTTCATAAATCCGTGCTAGGTTCGACGTACATCACTTAATCGAGGGTACGTTTGATTATGCGTAATCTGGTTTTGCAAAAGAATATTGCGATTGCCTGCGGTCTGGCATTGACGAGTGCGTTTGCCGCGCTTCCGGCATTCGCCGCCGATTCCGACACGCAGAATCTGCGCGGCGAAATCACGGCCGTCTCCAAAAACAGCTTCAAGCTGGATGCCAAGGACGGCACGACGCATCAGATCAAGTTGACCGGTGATACCGGTATCGCGACGGCCATGCCGGGTAATTTGAAAAACATCAAAAAAGGCACGTTCATCGGTACTGCCAACGTCGAGCGTGACGGCGACAACACCGCGCTCGAGATGGTGATCTTCCCGCCGTCGATGAAAGGCATGGGCTTGGGTGACTACGGCTGGGATCTGTCCCCGTCGATGGTCAACAAGAACGTGAAAACCGCCGCTGACGGCAAAGCCGATGCGAAAGGTTCTGCGACAGCCGGCTCGAGCATGACCAACGGCACC
>DCKU01000167.1:7513-7648 GCA_002320455.1 Salinisphaera sp. UBA1666 | reverse complement strand
TCGAGCATGACCAACGGCACCGTGTCCGCGAAGTCGGAAGGCTCGATGAGCGCTGGCTCCAGCATGACCAACGGTACGGTCGAGTCCAAATCCAGCGGCTCGATGACCGCGGGCTCGAGCATGACCAACGGCACC
>DCKU01000167.1:0-7217 GCA_002320455.1 Salinisphaera sp. UBA1666 | reverse complement strand
TCGAGCATGACCAACGGCACCGTGACCCAGTCGTCCAGCAAGAGCGAGACGATGACGTTAAAGGTCGACTACGGCGACGGCACCAAAACCATCGTTGTTCCCAAGGACGTGCCGACGGTCAAACTTGCCCCGGGCAAGGTGTCTGATCTAAAGACGGGCGCACACGCTTTTGCGATCGTGTCGTCCAACGGCGACGGCTACACCGCCAAGAAGGTCATTGTCGGCAAGAACGGTACCGTGCCGCCGATGTAAACCGGCAGCTCTGAGTCGCTAGACTCTCAGCCCGTTGGAAAAGACCGCGCCTCGGCGCGGTCTTTTTTATGCCCGGGATATAGGGCCGGTGCTGGGACAGAGATTACTACGACATGATTTTTTCAATGCGCGCTCAGCGGAACTGACCATCCAACGCCCAAAGCCGGGCCAAGGTTTCGGTGTCCGGATAGCCGTTATAGCGGCTTGGCCGGAAATGCATCTGGAACGCACGCAAGACCTTGCGGGTTTGGGCATCCATCTGGCCGGTAGTATCGATGTCGTAGCCGTAGTGGGCGAGTTTGGCCTGGGTTTGATAAACACTCGGTGCGTTGCCGGCAAAGCGCTGTTCGTAGCGTGCCACCAGCGAGGCATCCGGCCAGGCCCCCACGCCGGCAGCGTGCAGCCGCTGCCAGGGAAACAGCGGGCCCGGGTCGATTTTTCGGCCGGGCGCGATATCCGAATGCCCGACCACGTTGGCCGGTGCGATGTCATAGCGCGTCACGATATCGCGGGCCAGGGCGATGACGGCATCGATCTGGTCGTTGGCAAACGGGTACCACTGAACCAGACGATTCACGTCTTCCGGCCCCCGGTTGACGATTTCGATGCCGATCGAGGTGTCGTTGATCTGCTCGCGCCCGTTCCAGTTGCTCACACCGGCCTGCCAGGCCCGCTCGGCCTCGGGAACCAGCTGATACACCACGGGCTCGCCGCTGCGTCGGTCTGGTTCGGGGGTGACCAGATAATGCGTGCTGACGTTGGGCCCGGTCAGCACGTTGAAGGCGCGCTGGGTGTCGCCGCCGGTGTAGTGGATGACCAGGAAGCGCACCCGGTGGTTATAGGCGTGAGCGGAAACGCTCTGATCGGCCCAATAGCCACCGCGCTGTTTCAGCGTGGCCGGCGCGCCGCAGCCTGCCAGTAACACCAGCGCGGCCAGGGCGAGCATCAGAATTGGGGCGCAATACGTTCTACGGGGCAAGGCGAGCGTCATGGCAGCGGGCGTTATCGATCAATGCCGCTATGTTACCGCGCGATCGGGCAGTAATCGGCTTTATCTGGGGCCCAGCTGCTCGGGGCGTTTGTCGAGATAGGTGATCTCGGTCTTGCCGTGCGGCACGGGATGGCCTTGCTCATCCATGGCAACGAAGACAAGCTCGTCGATGGTGAGGATGGCCTTGCGCGAAATCATGTTGCGCACCTCGGCCCGCATGGTCAGCGACGTGCGGCCAAAACGAGTGGCTACGATTCCCAGCTCGATGATGTCGGATTGCACCGCCGAGGATACGAAATTGATTTCCGAGATGTACTTGGTGACGATGCGCGGGTTCTCGAGCTGGACGATGGCGTAGATGGCGGCTTCTTCGTCGATCCAGCGCAAGAGGCTGCCGCCGAACAGCGTGCCGTTGGGGTTGAGGTCCTCGGGCGAGATCCACTTGCGGGTGTGAAAATTCATGGGGCATCCGTGGCGAAACACTCTAAAATCGTAAACCAAACGCGCTTTATGGCGCGTGCGCGAACCAGTGCGAGGTCTTGATTGCGTCCAACCGTGTCTAATGCGGCTCCGTCGTTCGACGATGTCCAAACGCGTGATGCCCACCGGCTGAGACGACGCTTGGCGAAAGCCAACACGCCGGACGAGCGAGCCGCCGTCGACGACCGCCTGGCGGCCAGCCGGGCAGAAACCGAAACACGTCGAGCCAGCCGGCCCGAGATTACCTTGACCGACGGCCTGCCCGTGACCGAGCGGGCCGATGAGATTCGCAAGGCGCTGGCCGAGCACCAGGTGGTGGTGGTCTGCGGCGAGACCGGCTCGGGCAAGACGACCCAGCTGCCGAAGATCTGTATGCAGGCCGGCCTGGGTCTGCGCGGGCGGATCGGCCATACCCAGCCGCGGCGTCTGGCGGCGCGTAGCGTGGGCCAACGAATTGCCGAAGAAACCGGCACCGAGTTTGGCGGGCTGGTGGGGTTTCAGACCCGTTTCGATACCCAGGTCAGCGAAGCCACCCAGGTCAAGCTGATGACCGACGGTATCCTGCTGGCCGAAACCGGGCGCGACCGGTTTCTCAACCAGTACGACACGATCATCATCGACGAGGCCCATGAGCGCACGCTCAACGTCGACTTCCTGCTGGGCTACTTGAAGCGCGTTCTGGACAAACGGGCTGATCTACGCGTGATCGTGACCTCGGCCACGATTGATCCGGAGCGCTTTGCCGAATTCTTTGCCGATGCGCCCATCATCAACGTGGAGGGCCGCGGCTACCCGGTCGAGGTGCGTTATCGCCCGCCGGAGACCGACGATACGCCGGCGGCCATCGAGAGCGCCATCGGCGAGCTGTGGCGCGAGGGTCCGGGCGACGTGCTGGTCTTCCTACCGGGCGAGCGCGACATTCGCGACGCCGAACAGCATCTGACCAAAGCGCTGTCGGGCAGCAAGTGGCCGGCCGAGGTGGTGCCTTTGTATGCCCGGCTGACGCGCGCAGCCCAGAACCGGATCTTCTCGGCCTCCAACGGCTTTCGCGTCGTGCTGGCCACCAACGTCGCCGAGACGTCGCTCACGGTGCCGGGTATTCGCTACGTGGTGGACACCGGCCTGGCCCGCATCAGTCGTTATTCCACCGCGGCCAAGGTGCAGCGGCTGCCGATCGAGCCGGTGTCCCAGGCCTCGTGTAACCAGCGCGCCGGGCGCTGTGGCCGTGTCGCGCCTGGTATCTGTATCCGACTGTTCGATGAAGACGACTTCCTCGCTCGGCCCGAGTTCACCGACCCGGAGATACGACGCACGAACCTGGCCAGCGTGTTGCTCACGATGGCCGATTTGCGCCTGGGCGATATCGAAGCCTTTCCGTTCATCGACCCGCCGGAGCGGCGTTATATCAACGACGGGCGGACGCTGCTGACCCAGCTTCAGGCTCTGTCCGACAAACGCATCACCCCGCTGGGCCGACAACTGGCACGTCTGCCGCTGGACCCGCGCGTCGGGCGCATGCTCATCGCCGGCCATGAAAACGATGTGCCGGTCGCTCTCCGGGTGATCGCGGCGGGGCTGACCATCCAGGATCCGCGCGAACGACCGGCGGCCCATCGCCAGGCCGCCGACGAAGCCCAGAAGCCGTTCGTCGACAACAACTCCGATTTCATCAGCCTGCTCAAACTCTGGGATGCCTTTGGTCAGACCCGAGCAGAGCTATCGGGCAACAAGTTGCGGAACTGGTGCAAGACGCGTTTCATCAACTTCATGCGGATGCGCGAGTGGGAGGACTTGGTCCGCCAGCTCAAGCGCATCAGCCATGACATGGGCCTGTCCGGCGCGCCGGCCCGTACGCCGCTGGCCGAAGCCGACCCGGTGGCTGTCCATAAAGCGCTGCTTCCGGGCCTTCTCGATCATATCGGCCAGCTCGACGAGCCGGCCGATACGGGCCGGGGCGGGGCCAAGTCGCGCAAGAAGAAAGCCGCTGAATATCTGGGCGCCCGAGGCCGGCGGTTTCGTATATTCCCGGGCTCGGGGCTGGCCAAGCGCCAGCCCAAATGGCTGGTGGCCGGCGAGCTTTTAGAGACCAGCGCGCTGTATGCCCACACCGTGGCCGGCGTGGACCCGAAGTGGATCGAGTCGGCCGCGGCCCATCTGGTCACGCGCGAGCACTACGCGCCGCACTGGGAGAAAAAGCGCGGCCAAGTAGCGGCCAGCGAGCGTGTCAAGTTGTTCGGGCTGACGCTGTCGGACGGCCGCAAGGTGGATTTCTCTCGTATCGACGCGCCGGGTGCGCGCGAGATCTTCGTGCGCGACGGGCTGGTGGATTTTGCCGTTGCCGACCGGCGTGGGCGCCTGCCTGAATTTCTGGCTTATAACCAGGCCGTGGTTGAAGAGATCGAGGCACGCGAGGCTCGTTTCCGGCGGCGCGATCTCTTGGTCGACGAGGCCACCCAGGCGGCGTTCTACGAGCTGCGCCTGGACGACTGGGTCACTGATCGCAAGACGCTGGATCAGTGGCTCGCCAAAAACGATGCACGCACCCTGTATTTCGACGATGACGAGCTGCTGCGCTCGGCCGGAGTAGAACTGGAAGAGGCCGCCTATCCTGAGTCGATGACGCTGGGCGATCTGCCGGTCGCACTCGACTATGCGTTCGAGCCGGGCACGTCCCGCGACGGCGTGACCGCCCGAATTCCGCTTGCCGCACTTAATCAGATGTCGGGCGAGCGCGCTGCCTGGCTGGTGCCCGGTCTGCTGGAAGAGAAATTTCGTGAATATCTGAAAGCCCTACCCAAGAAATGGCGTAAGGCGGTGGTGCCGGTCCCTGATTTCGCCCGCGCTGCAGCCGAGCGAGCCGAGTTCGGCCAGGGCGAGCCGCTCGATGCCTTACGCGAGGCGATTCACGCGATGACCGGCATCGCGATCCCGGCCGATGCATGGGACGGGTTTGCACCGAGTCCACATCTGCGCATGCGCTTTGAAGTGGTCGACGACGACGGCGAGACCGTTGCCGCCGGGCGCGACATCGATGCCTTGCGCGGTGAGCTGGGCGAGCGCGCCCACGAGGCGGTCAATACGGCCGTGAGCCATAATATGCGCCAGGACGGCCTGACCGAATGGCCGGAGGCGGATCTGGCCACACCGGTCACCATTCGTCACGCAGGCGTATCGTTACAGGCGTATCCGGCGCTGGTCGATCAGGGCACCCATGTAGATCTTCGCCTGATGGACGATGCGGATCAGGCCGCTGCCGCCCATATGCTGGGCACGCGGCGCCTGCTGCGCTTGAACCTTGGCCGGCCCGGGCGCCTGATCAAGCGAGATCTGCCGGGGCTCAAGAAGCACGCGGTGGGCGTGCTGGAGGCGCCGCCGGAAACTGCCGGCGTGCCGGCCGCGGTGGTCGAGGCCCGGCGGCACGACCCGGAGAACACGCTTGTCGCCGAACTGCTGGACGCGTTGATCGGTGCGCGCCTGAAAGCGCCGATCGTCGACGGCGCGGCGTTCGAGGCCGAGCTGGCCACACTCAAGGCCGACATCATGGCCGAGGCCACGACGCTCTGGGACGCACTCTGCCCGGCGCTCGACCGGCTGGTGACGGTGCGCAAGCGGCTGTCCAAGAACATCGGGCTGGACTGGATGGCCGCGGTCGAGGATATTCGCGACCAGATCGCTCATTTGATTCACATCGGCTGTCTGGCCACAGGCGATTCACCGACGGCTCGAGCCCGAGCGCTGGCGCGCTATATCGCCGCCATCGAAGCGCGCCTGGACAAGTTGGCCCGCGACGGCGCCGGCGACGACAAACGGCGTATGCAGCAGATCAGCCCCTACTGGGGCGCCTACAAACAGGCCGCGGAGAAAGCCGCACGCCGCGGCGGACCGGGCCCGGCGCTTACCACGCTGCGCTGGATGATCGAGGAATTCCGCGTACAGGTTTTTGCCCAACAGCTGGGCACCGATATGAAGGTTTCGGCCAAGCGGCTCGACGATCAGCTGGCGGTGATACGCACGGGCGGCGTGTCGGCTTGACCGGTCGATGTGACGATCAGAAGAACCAGGCCGCGTTGCCGGTCAGCTGATAAACCAACAGCGCCAGCGTCTCCTGTCGATGGTGATGCGGCGTGAGCGCGCTGTCAGCGGGCAAGGCACAGAATTTAACCGGGGGACATAGGGCGTTAGCACTGGCCATCGCGCGCGCCATGTGCCAGCGATCGGTCACCAGTGCCACGTGCGTGGCTCCTGCTTTGCGCAAGAGCGGACAGCTAAACGCCAGATTGTCGGCCGTCGAGGTGGCGCGTCGCTCGGTCGTGAATACGCGCGCTGGCACGCCGAGCTCTGCGCTGGCCTGTCGCGCCAGGCCTTCGGCGTTGTCACCGCCCGATCCGGCGCCGCTGATGAATATGCGGGGCAAATGCCCGCCGCGCCACGCCCGTACCGCCACGCGGGTGCGTCGCAGCGCCGGGGCACCAGAGAGTACGAGTGCCGCATCACGCTGCCATTTCGCATGCGTTTGACAGGAATGGCTTATCCGCCCGACCCGCCAGTAGTCCAGCCCCGCCAGGCCAATGAGCCCGACGGTCGCCAGCGAAACGGCAATGACAACGACGCGGATCAGCGTTCGATTGGGGCGTCTGACAGACACGACACCGGGCAGGCGCAAGGGGCTGGCCAGCATAGCGCAGGCCGTCGTGCGGGTGGTTGTTCGAGGCAATCGATCGCGAGGCGGATACCGGCTTGGCCGGCCGCGGGAGATATGGGCATTGCAGCTTGGCGGGGGCTCGGGTGAGAATCATGCAGGTTGTCTGAACCCCCGATGCGTTTCGTCATCGACGGTCAGGCGGTTTTGGTTGGAAGGGGAAATAGCACTATGACGAAAGTTGTCCGGTTTTCTGTATTCGTTCTTGCGGCCGTTATGGGCATGGCCACGGCCGCGCCGGTCATGGCACAGGCCGGTGGCGAGCCCGCCGATGACGTGAAGATCACGCGCTACAACGACTGGGAAGTGCGCTGTCCGAAGTCCGGCCCCGCCCAGAACGATTGCGAGATGACCCAGCTCATCAACGGCCCCGACGGCAACAAGCCGATCATGCGTGTCGTGATGGGTTATCCGCCGCAGATCGATAGCGCGGCGATGATCTTCATCCTGCCGCTGGGTACACGGCTGGCCCCCGGCGTGCAGCTGTCGGTCGACGGCGACCAGCCGCGTCGGTTCCCGTTCCAGATCTGTCTCGAGCAGGGCTGCCGTGCCGATTTCCCGATCGAGGACAGCCTGCTGGCCAAGATGAAGCGTGGTTCATCGGCCAACGTGACCATCGTAGGCCCGAAGGGCGACCAGATCGATCTGGCGATCTCGCTGTCCGGCTTTACCGACGCCAATAACGCGATCGCGAACTAGGGCGTGTCGTCATGAGATATGACGTCGCATTGCCCGCGCCGGGCCTGTCAGGCAAGGCGCGGGCCGCCGAGCGTGGCGAGCCACGGTCAAGGCCCG
>DCKU01000155.1 GCA_002320455.1 Salinisphaera sp. UBA1666 | reverse complement strand
CTTATCTTATGACGACACGCCCTGCGGCGTATCGCCCAGATCCGCATCCCGCATATCGTTCCAGCGCAACGCGCCGGGCGCGCTGGGTGCGTCGCGCTCGCCGGCCTGTTCCGGGCGCACGTGCACGGTAGCCGTCAGGCCCACCGATAACGGCAGGCTCGCCGGGCGCTTGTCGAAGACGATGGTCACCGGCACGCGCTGGGCCAGCCGCACCCATTGAAAGACCGGGTTCACGTTGGGCAGGTTGCGCTCACCCGGCGCGAAGTTGTCGATGGCGATACCGCGGCCGATGCTGGCCACGTGGCCGTTCAGATGCGTATCGCCGGCCATGAGCGTTATATCGACCGGGTCGCCCACCGACAGATTGGCCAGCTTGGTTTCCTCGAAGTAGCCAATCACGCGGAAGGTCTCGACGTCGACGATCGTCAGCGCCGAGGTGCCTTCGGTGGCATAGTCGCCTTCGTCGAGCTGTAGATGCGTAACATAGCCCGTGGCAGGCGCGGTCACCGTCGTCCAGTCCAGATCCTGCTGGGCCTGGGCGAGCTGGGCCTGATACTGCGCCACCGAGGCCACGGCTTCCTGCGCACTGGACTGGGCCTGTTGCAGGTCCTGGGTCGACACACCGCCCGGTGGCAGGCGCTCCAGACGCTGTGCGTTGGCCCGCGTATAGTCGCGCCGCGCCCGGGCTGAGGCCAGATTCGCCCGGGCCTCGTCGATACGATGCTGGAAGCGTATCGGCTCGATCTTGAACAATAGATCCCCGGCGTGGACGAAACTGTCGTCGGCCACGGCCACATCCACCACCGTGCCCGACACCTCGGGCGCGATATTGATCACGTCGGCCTGCACGCGGGCGTCTCGCGTCCAGGGCGCATAGACATAGTGCTGCCAGGCGAACCAGGCCAGCACTCCGGCCACGGCCACCACGACCAGCGTGGCCACAACCCGTCCGATGGTTTTCAGGACTTGTTTCTTATCGGCCATGCGCTACTCGTTCGCTCTTGATTAGGGCCCAAAGACCAACAACAGGCTCGACAGCAAGATGACGAATACCGCCGCGCCCGCCAGCGCCGGATGCCAGAAGGCCCGGTAGGCGTGCACGCGCAGCAACACCCAGCGAAGTGCGAGATACAACACCGCCGTTGCCGCCAGAAAGCCCAGAAAGATAGGCAGATAGATCCCGCCGATCGCGATCACTTCAGGTAACACCGCGAACCTCCCCCAGCGCGATATGGCCTTCCTCGGTATTCTCGCGCGCCAGCACGTAGTCGGCCAGTGCCGCCGAGACCAGCTCGGCGGACACGGCCGCGCGTATGCCGTGGCGCCGGCGCTGGGTCGGCGTGAAATCCAGCGCCTCGTGCAGCAGCTCGAGTGCCAGATCGTTGATGTCGCCCTGGCGCTCGATGACCGAAGCCACGTCGGGATAGCCTCGCTCGAACAGCGTCTCTAGCGCCTTCATCTCGCGATGTATCGCCTGCTGGGTGGACGCCGCGAAGCCGGCTCGTTCGGCCAGTACGAGAAGCGCCCGGGCCTCGATGCCCATATTGACCGCGGCAAACGCCGCCTGGCGGGCCGATACGTGAAACTCGCCCTGATCGGCAGCCACGGGCAGCTTGATCAAGCGGTCATAGATCCGGGTTTCGAAGCGCTCACGCGGTTCGGCAAACCCACGCGCCAGCTCGCCGAAAATACCGGCCAGCCGGTTCTTGAGCACGTCGCGGTTATTGACCGGCAGCACCAACGCAAACGCGGTCAACGCCAGAATCACCGCCAGCTCTGCCCCCAGAAAACTTTCGAAGAACGATACGAACGATTGGCGCCCGCTGTTGGCCGGCTGGACGAACAACGCGAACTGCACCAGGCCCACGCGCCCGATGAGAGCGGTATCGGGATTAATCATGGCCAGGCCGGCCACGAACACACAGGGCGCAAGCACCAGCATGAGCATGGGAAAACCGGTGGCGTGCGGCAGAAACACGAAGTTGACGAAAAACGCGGCTGCCCCGGCGATCAGCCCGCCAATGCCAAAGCCTCGGGCCCCGGCCGTGGGGTTGTCGGTCAGCGCGAACAACGTGGTCAGCACCGACAGCAACACCATCATGCCCGACAGCGCCGGCTCGTCATGGGTCGCCCAGATGAGCGCCCCGGCCGACATCGCCACGCCGGCGCGGATGGTGACCTTGACCGACTCCCAAGTCGTGCGCGCGATGGAGAACTCGCTGCGACCCTTGCTCCTGCGGCTGCCCGTACCGCGCTCGGCGATCAGCAGCCCGTGCTTGACCACGGCCGCCCGTAACCGATTGGCCAGATCCAGCGCGCGGCTGATGACCACCCAGTCGATCAGCGAGCGCTTGGCGGCGCGCTCGGCCCCGCCCTGGCGGGCCTCGTCGAGCACGGCATCGTAGGCCGAGTCGAACGCCTGGGTAATCTCGTCGGTACGGCCCGGATCCTGCTCGAGCAGATGCGCGGCACGGTCCAGATGTCCCAGCGGGCCGCGATCGGCTCGCTCACCCACGCGCGACAGATAGACCTGCAGGCTGGCCATGGCCGAAACGATCGAGACCAGCTCGTAGTCCAGCCGTCGGGCCAGCCGGTCGTATTCGGCAAAACCCGGGGCATCGAAGCGCGCGTACTGGCGGGTCTGTTCCAGAGTAAGTGTCTTTTGCACCAGCGCATGCAGCTGTGGGTGCGGCGTTCGCGGGTCGGCGTCACCGGCCGCAAGCTCGGCCGGCGACCGATCGAGCACCCGATATTGACGGCCGATGGCCTTCAGCGCGTCGACCCGCGCCTGGAAATACTTCTTGGCGGTAACGCTGGGGGCCAGCAGCACGGATACCAGCGCCGCGACAACCGCAGCAAGACCGGTCTCGGCCGAGCGAGCCACCGCCACCGAAAACACCTCTGACGGATCGCCGCTCATGGCGCGCACCACGATGATGACCGTCACATAGCCGGCCAGCACGAAGCCATACGACATGTTGTTCTGGAACAGGCTGGCACAGAACACCATGGCCCCGACCCAGACGATCATGCCGATCGAAACCAGCGTGAACGTCTGGGCGAACAGGGCGACGAGCACTATCGCCACGAGCGCGGCCACGAATGTGCCCGTCAGCCGCGCAAAGCCGCGCACCACCAAAAACCCTGGCAAGGGCTGGATGAGAATCGCCACGTTGATAAAGGCCCAGTAGGCGTTTTCCAACTGCAGCCAGAACGCCAGCCACAGCGACAAACCCACGGAAATGACACAGCGGATCCCGAACGAGATCGCCTCGGCGCTGGGAGCGAAAAGCCAAGCAAACCGTGTCATATGCACGCATTATCGCCTGCGTGGCGCCCCGCGACCAGTACCGTAAGGCCCAGTCGTCATATTTCCCGGCCGTCATATGTCACAAGCCCTGGCCCGGCTCTGGCGCCAACGCAGGCGCCAGCACGTCGAAGATCGCCGACAGATGCGCGTCGAACTCGCGGGTGTCGAAAATGTCGCTAGGGGCCAAGTCGTTGCACAGCGACACCAGGCCGTGGACGCTCGACCAGACCAGCAAGACCCGGCTGTAGGTTGCACCGGCTGCCAGATGACCGCTGGCCTGACCGGCCTGAATTGCGCCGTAGAGCGTGGCAAAGGCCGCATCCGCGGCCGCGGTCAGCGCCGGCCACTCGGCTGGAGTGAAACCGTGCGCAAACATCAGCCGATAAAGCGCCGGATTGGCCTGGCCGATCTCGCCGTAGCGACGCATGACGGCGATCAGCGCGGGCAGATCGACCACGGTATATCCGCAAAGTACCGATTCCGCCGCAGTCACGAGATCTCGAAAGCCGCGCTCGGCACAGGCCGCCAGCAACGCGCGCTTGTCGGCGAAGTGGCGATACGGGGCGCTGCGCGACGCGCCGATCTGCCGTGCCACCGCGCGCAGTGTGACGGCATCAATGCCCTCGTCGCATATGAGGCCAAGCGCCGCTTCAACACAGGCATTGGCTAAATCGCCGTGGTGATAACGCACGTGGGCAGGCTCGTTCATGACCGCAGATTAGCTTATGTTGACAACGTCAACCAAGCACCCTAGCTTGACGCCGAGGGCGCCACGACATTGCACAATGACACAGTCACGCCAAAAGCGGCCCGGGCCGATCACCTCAACGCGGCACGCTTTGGCCGCGGGGCCACTGGCTGCGTTGCTCATGGCGATAACGCTGTTCATGAGCGGCTGCGGGGCCGAGCCGTCGGCCAACGCGGACAAGGCCACCACTCTGGTGCGTACCGGCCAGGTCACTCGGCTGCAATCGGCCCAGACCTATCGCCTGACCGGCGTGACCCAAGCCGCCCAACAGGCCCAGCTGTCGTTCCAGATCAGCGGGCGATTGGCCGAACGCCCGGCCGACGTGGGCGACGACATCGCCACCGGTGACTTGCTGGCCCGCCTGTCCACGCCGCAACTGGATCCGGCCGCTGACGCAGCCCGTGCGTCGGTCTCGCGCCTAGAAACCCAGCTGGCCAACGCCCGCGAGACGACCGCTCGTACCGAGCGCCTGGTGGCCCAGGATGCAGCCACTCGGCAACAACTCGACGATGCCCGTACCCAGCGGGATGCCCTGGCCGCCCAGCTGCAACAGGCCCGCGCCGAGGCCGAGCGCGCCTCACAATCGGCCGAGCAGCAGCGGCTAACCGCGCCGATCGCCGGGACCGTCACCGATGTCTTCTACGAGCCGGGCGAGTTCGTGCCGGCCGGGCAGCCGGTGATCGCGCTCTCCGGGGCCGGCGGGCTGGAGGCCCGCTTCGGCGTGCCCGAGCAGCTCGTGGGCGATCTGGCGACGGGCCAGGCCGCGCGCCTGTCGCTGCCGCTGGGCGACGGCCGGCCCTTGACCGGGCGCCTGGTGCGCCTAGCGCGAGCGACCACCGGCCCGGGCCAGCTGTTCCAGGCCCAGATTCATATCGACGACACGGCCAACGTACGCGCCGGCGAGAGCGTGGTTTGGCATGTGCACGGGCCCAGCCGCGATGACCTGCTGGCACCGATCGCTGCCGTCGCGCGTATTGGCACCGCTCGCGGCGCCGTGGTCTACGTCATTCGCGACGGCATTGCGCACCGCGTGCCGGTCATCCCCGGCGCGGTGGTCGATGATCGCGTGCGCCTCAACGGCGACCTGAAAAGCGGCGATACCGTTGCCGTGGCCGGGTTGTCTCACCTGGCCGACGGCCGGGCCGTGCGCAAGGCCCGCCTCAACGATGAGTGACTGGGCAGGCCGCGTGTTATCGCAGGGCCGGCTGATTGCGGCCCTGGTCGCCGTCTTTGCGCTGGCCGGCGTGGCCGCTTATCTGCAGATGAATCGCCAGGAGAACCCGTCATTTCCGTATCGCGCAGGCATCATCACCGTGGCGTTTCCAGGGGCCGGGCCTGAGCGCATCGAACGGCTGGTGGCCCGTCCACTGGAGCGCGAGATCGCCGGCGTGTCCGAGGTCCAACACATCGAGACCACGCTGCGCCAGGGCGTGGGCGTGTTCACGGTTCAGCTGGGTGACTCGGTCTACGACACGGATTCGGCCTGGGATCGGGTGCGCCGGGCCATGGACATCGCGGCGCGTGATTACCCGGACGGCGTGGCCCAGGCCCGCCTGGACGACCGCATCATCGATGCCAGCCTGATGGTCGTGGCGCTGACCGGGCCCGAGTCCACGCGCGAGCTGGCATCGGCCGCAAAAGATCTCCGCCGCCATCTGCAAGGCGTGGGCGGCATCTCGGACATCGCGCTCTTCGGCGATCCGGGCCGCCAGATCAGCGTCCGTCTCGACGATGCGGTGCTGGCCCGCTACGGGCTGTCGCCGGGTGCGATCGCCCGTGATATTGCAGCCAGTAATCGCACGCTGGATACCGGTCAGCTGACGCTGGCCGACCGCAGCGTGAACCTGTCGGTCAACAGCGATTTCACCTCGCTGGACACAATTCGGGCCACGGCGATCCGCCTGCCCGGCGGCGACACCCTCCCGTTGTCGGCCGTGGCCGAGGTGCGACTGGCTGACACCTCACCGCCGGCCGCGCGGGTCCTGGCCGACGGCGAGCCGGCCGTCGCCCTGGAGATCGTGGCCGCCCGCGGGCGCAACACGGTCGAGCTGGGGGCCCAGCTCAAGCAGGCCGTCGACGATTTCGCGCCTCAGATCACTCCGGCCCGAGCCTCGATCATGTTCTATCAGCCGGCCCAGACCGAGGCCCGGCTGACCTCACTGTCGGTTAATCTGCTGGCCTCGATTGCCATCATTCTGCTGGTGTTGTTCGTCTTCATGGGGCTGCGTTTGGGCGTGGTGGTCGCCGTGTTGTTACCGCTGGTCACGCTGACCACGCTTGCCCTCTACGCGCTGGGCGGGGGCATCCTGCAGCAAGTGGCCATCATCGGGCTGGTGGTGGCACTCGGCATTCTGGTGGACAACGCCATCGTGATGAGCGAGGAGGTCCAGGCCCGGCTCAACGAAGGCCAAAGCGGGCGCGAAGCCGCCGCCGGCGCGATTCGCGGGCTGGCCGGGCCCTTGTTCGCGGCCACCGGCACCACATTGGCCGCCTTCGTGCCCATGCTGCTGGCCAAGGGCAACACGGCCGACTTCACGCGGGCGTTGCCGATCACAATCATGACCGCGCTGTCGGTGAGCTATCTGTTTGCGGTGACCGTCACGCCGCTGCTGTCGCGCCGGCTGCTACGCGCCACTGCCGCCGATGCGCGCGGCGTGCTCGACCGGCTGGGCACGCGGCTGGCGCGGGTGACCGCAGCCCGTCCGGCGCTCTGGGTCGCCGGCGGCGCGGCGGTGTTCGTGGCGGCGATAGCCACCCTGCCGCTCCTCGATCAGCAGTTCTTTCCGCCGGCCGATCGCGATGTAGTGGTCGTGGATCTGTCGCTGCCCGAGGGCACGGCCCAGGCACGCACCCAGCGCGCTGCGGTGGCCCTGGGTGAGACGCTTCGCGCACGCGACGATGTCCGGGCCATCGAGACCTTCATCGGCAACGGCGGGCCCACGTTCTTCTATAACCTGCGGCGTGCGCCGGCGGCCCCGCATCTCGCCCGGTTGGTGGTCAAGACCCGCGATATCGAGGACAACCCGGCCATCATCGACGCTGTGGCACGCTATCGGCGCGCGCATCTGGCCGACGCGGATCTGATCGCGCGCACCCTAGGCCAGGGCCCGGTCGTGCCTGCGCCGATTGCGGTGCGCATCTTCAACGACGCCCCCGACGCGCTGGCCCGGGCCACCCAACAGATCACGGCCATGACCGATAACATCGCAGGCACCCGCGATGTGCGAAACGACCTGGGCATCGGCATCGTGAGCCTGCGCTATGACGTACAACGCGGCATCGCCCAGGCGTTTGGGGTGGCCCCGGAAGACGTCGGCCAGGCGCTGGCCGGTCGCAGCACCGGGCGTATCGTGGGTCAGTATCGCGGCGACGCCGACCCCATGCCAATCCGGCTGACAAGTCCCGAGGGCATGGACTATCCGCCAAGCGCGCTGGCCACGGCCAGTGTGACCGGCCGCGGCGGGGCGCGCGTGCCGCTGATGCAGGTGGCTACACCTCGCCTGACCCTGGCGCCCGGGGCGATTCGCCACTACGACCAACGCCCGGTCGCCCATGTCTACAGCGAGCTGACCGAGAACGCGGTGTACAGCCAAGTGCTCACGCCCCTGCAGCGGGCGATCGCCGAGGCCGATCTGCCGCCGGGCACCGAAATCGCCTACGGCGGCAACGCCGAGGAATCCGGCAAGGCCAACACGGCGCTGTTTTCGGCGGCCCCACTGGGCATCGGTTTGCTGCTGTTCTTCTTGCTGGTGCAGTTCAACTCGTTTCGCCGTGTGGCATTAGTGCTGGTGACCGCACCGTTTGCGGCTGTAGGCGTTATCCCGGGGCTTTTGTTGCTCGGCATCCCCTTCGGTTTCATGCCGCTTCTGGGCATGATCGCGCTGACCGGCATCGTCGTGAACAACGCGATCGTGCTGATCGATGTGGTGGACCAGCGCCTGGCCGAAGGCGCCTCGATCGACACGGCCGTGGCCGATGCGGTCGCCCGGCGCACCCGGCCGATCGTATTGACCACGGCCACCACCATCGCCGGCCTGCTGCCGCTGGCGCTCTCGTCAGCCACCCTGTGGCCGCCCATGGCCTGGCCCATCATTACCGGGCTGGCCGCGGCCACGGTGTTGACCCTGCTGGTGCTGCCGGCGCTTTGTCGGCTGTTGCTGGCCCCGGGCGGACGGCGGTCGGCCGGACCCTCGGGACCATCGGTCTCGCTCGTTGTCGTACTCGGCCTCGCAGCGAGTCTGGTATCGCCCGGCCTGTCGGCAGCTGAAAGCAACCCGCCGGCGGCCGGTAACGACGCCGGGCCCACGATTTCACTGGCCGATGCCCTGGCCCGCGCCGAGGCTATTCCGGGAGTGACCCGTAGCCGCCAGCAGCAAGCCTCGGCCGAGGCCGCGGCCGATCGCGTGCGCCGCGCCGGGCGCTACCCCACGATCTCCGCCCGCGCCAGCGCGACGCGCAACAGCGAGGTCGCGCGTCTGGATACGGGCAGTTTCGGCAGTGATGTCGCCGACAACCTCGATCTGCCGGCTGGCGCGGATATTCCCGACATATCGGTGCCGCTTGGCGATCGCGATCAGCTCAACGCGGCAGTGGAACTGCGCCAGCCCCTAGTCGATATCGCCAATCAGGTCTATGCGGCCCCGGCGCGGGCCGCCCAGGTCACCGCCGCCGGACACGCGGCCGAGCGGGCGGTCGTCCAGGCCCGCCTGGGCGCAGTTCAAGCCTTCGTGGAGGCCTTGACGCTGCGCCAGACTATTCGCGCCAGAGCGCAGCTCGTGGACCGGCTGAACGAGCAGGCCGAGCGTGTTGACGCGCTGCGCGGTCAGGGTCGGGCGTTGGCCAGCGATGTCGCCGAAGTCCGCTTTGCGCGGGCACGCGCGGCCGGGCAGCTGGACCGGGCACGGGCGGATTACGAAACCGCACGTGTGGCCCTCGGCCAGGCCATCGGCCGCGACGGGCCAGCCACGCCGGGCGAGATCACGCGATTGCCGCCGAATCAGCTGGCCGACGCCGACACGCTGGTGGCAGCCGCGCACGCCGATCGCGCCGATCTGGCCGCCATCAGCCAGCGTATCGAGGCGGCCCGCCTGCAAGCCAAGGCCGTGGCCGCCCAGCGTTTGCCCCAGATCGACGCGGTGGCCAGCTATAACGTCAATCAAGGCAATGTGTTTCTGCCCGACAGCGCGGCCCGGATCGGCGCCGAACTGACTTGGCGACCCTTTGCCGGCGGCCAGCTTATCGCCCGGAAACGCGAGGCCGAGGCCGAAGTTGCAGCGCTTGTCGCGGCGCGCGAGGCGGCGCGGCGCGAGATCACGCTCGAGGTTCGCCGCGCGCGCGACGACTACGGCACGGCCCTGACCCAGCTGGCCGTGGCGCGGCTGGGCCAGGACAGCGCCGCCGCCCAGCGCCAGACCCTGACCGCCCAACGCAGCGTGGGCCGCGCCACGATCTCACAGGTGGTAGAGGCCGAAACCCGGCTGGCCGAGCGCGAGACCGATTTCCGCGGCGCCCGCTATCAGCTCGTGCTGGCCTGGCAGCGGCTCCAGGCGGCCCTCGGCCGGCGACCGTCGACCGATACTCTCACCCGGCCGATCGATAGCGCTAATTAGACTCGTTCTAGCGCCATGGCCAGGCCCTGGCCACCGCCGACGCATAATGTGGCCAGGCCGCGCTGCGTGTCGCTGCGCAGCAGCTCGTGGATCAACGACACGGTGATCCGCGCGCCCGAGGCGCCGATCGGGTGCCCCAGGGCAATCGCCCCGCCGTTGACGTTGAGACGATCCTCGGCCCACTGCATTTGGCGGTTGACTGCAATGGCCTGCGCCGCGAACGCCTCGTTGAGCTCGATACGATCCAGATCGCCGACTTGCCAACCGGCGCGCTCGAGACACGCCTGGCTGGCCGATACCGGCCCGATGCCCATCAGGGCCGGATCAACGCCGGTGGTGGCATAGCCGGCGATACGTACCAGCGGCGTGAGCCCGTGGCGCTGCGCCTGCTCGGGCGTGGTGACCACCAACATCGCCGCCCCGTCGTTCAAGCCCGAGGCGTTACCGGCGGTCACGGTGCCGTCTCGTACGAACGCCGGCGCGAGTTCGCCAAGCCGCTCGGCGGTGGTGCCGGGGCGCGGGCCTTCGTCTCGGGCAAAGCCGATGGCATCGCCCCGCGCCTGGGGCACCGAGATCGGCAGAATCTCCGACTCGAACACGCCGTGCTTGCCGGCCTCTTCGGCCGCATTCTGAGACCGGGCCGCAAAGATATCCTGCTCGGCGCGGGAAATACGATATTTATCGGCCACGTTCTCGGCCGTGCGCCCCATGTGGTAATGGTTGAAGGCATCCCATAGCCCGTCGTGGATCATCGAATCCACCAGCGGCCATTCACCGCTTCGCTTGCCGGTGCGAGACCCCGGCAGCAGATGCGGCGCCTGACTCATAGACTCTTGCCCGCCGGCGATCACGAGCCGCGACTCGCCGAGTGCGACCTCACGCACAGCCATCATGATCGCCGCCAGGCCGCTGCCGCAGACCTGGTTCACGGTGAGCGCCGGCACCCGCGAGGCCAGACCGGCGCGAATCGCGGTCTGGCGGGCCGGGTTCTGCCCGGCTCCGGCGGTGAGCACCTGACCGAGAATAACGCTATCGATGGCATCCGGGTTCAGCGCTAGACGCTCGAGCGTCTGGCGCAGTAACGCCGAGCCCAGCTCGGTGGCCGACAAGCCCGCTAGCGTGCCCGACAAACGCCCTATCGCGGTGCGATAAGCACCCGCAATGACCACTTCCTGCGTCATGATCGATAACACCCGTTGCACGCGGCGCCCAGAACGGCGCCCGGACTGAAGATAGTGATTAGGCTAGCAGACCGGGCTTTGAGCGGGGCTTGTTGCACACACCGGACATAAAAAAGGCCGGACACCGTCGTGACAGACGTCACGGCGGGCCGGCCACCCCCTAACGCGGTATCGGATTCAGCTCTAGGCGCCGCGCGCTTGAAGCTGATCCAGAATCTGCGGGTTTTCCAGCGTCGAGACGTCTTGGGTCACCTCGTCGCCGCGGGCCACCGTGCGCAACAGACGACGCATGATCTTGCCCGAACGTGTTTTCGGCAGGCCGTCGGCAAAACGGATCTCTTCCGGTTTGGCGATCGCGCCCAGCTGCTCTGCTACCCAGTTACGCAAGTCTGATGCCAACTCGTCGTTGCCTTCACCGTCCTTGAGGATGATGAAGGCCACGATCGCCTCGCCCTTGACGTCATGCGGGCGTGAAACCACGGCTGCTTCGGCCACGGCTTCGTGAGCCACCAGGGCCGATTCGACCTCCATGGTGCCCAGGCGATGGCCGGAGACGTTCACGACGTCATCGATACGGCCCAGGATACGGAAGTAGCCTTTCTCGTCGCGCTGCGCCGAGTCGCCGGCCACGTACGTGTGCGCATCGTACATGCCGAAGTAGGTTTCCTTGTAACGATCCGGGTCACCCCAGATGGTGCGCAGCATGTAGGGCCAGGGTTTCTTGATCACCAGCACGCCGCCGGCGCCGGCATCGGTCACCCGTTCGCCCGACTCGTCCAGGATATCGGCATCGATACCCGGCAGTGCATGGGTCACGCTACCCGGGCGGGTCGGCGTGTACGAGGCGATCGGTGTGATCATGTGGCCACCGGTCTCGGTCTGCCACCAGGTATCCACGATCGGGCAGCGCGACTTGCCGATGACTTCGCGATACCACATCCAGGCTTCCGGATTGATCGGCTCGCCCACCGTGCCCAGCACGCGCAGGGAATCAAGGGCGTGGCGCTGCGGGAATTCGTCGCCGTGCTTCATCAGCGCGCGAATCGCCGTGGGCGCGGTATAGAAGATCGTGACCTGATGGGTATCGACCATTTTCCAGAACCGATCCGGCTCGGGATAAGTCGGCACGCCCTCGAACATCACCTGGGTCGCACCACAGGCCGTGGGACCGTAGGTGATGTAGGTATGCCCGGTGATCCAGCCGACATCGGCGGTGCACCAGAAGACATCGTCGTCGCCCAGGTCGAAGACCCAACGACAGGTCGTGATGGCGCCCAACAAATAGCCAGCACTGGAATGCTGGATGCCCTTGGGCTTACCGGTCGAGCCCGAGGTATACAGGATAAACAGCGGGTGTTCGGCGTCGACCCATTCCGGCTCGCAGTCATCGCCTTGGCCGTCGATCGCATCGTGCCACCAGATATCACGACCGTCGACGATCGGCACGTCGGCGCCGGAGCGCTTGAGCACAATAACCGATTCAATGGACTCACAGCCCTCGGACAGCGCCTTATCGGCCACTTCCTTGAGCGGAATGAGCTTGCCGCCGCGATAGTTGCCATCCGCGGTGATCAGCATCTTGGCCTCGGCGTCGTCGATGCGATCACGCAGCGAGGGCGCCGAGAACCCGCCAAAGACCACCGAGTGGATCGCCCCGATACGCGCACAGGCCAGCATGGCCACGGCGGCCTCGGGCACGTTGGGCAGATAGATGACCGCCCGATCGCCCTTGGCCAGGCCCTTGGCTTTCAGGGCGTTGGCAAAGCGACAGACCCGCGCGTGCAGATCACCGTAGCTGATGTGCTCGACCGCGCCGTCGTCGGCCTCAAAGATGATGGCGGTCTTGTCGGCCTTGTCGGCCAGATGCCGATCGAGGCAGTTGTAGGCAACGTTGATCTTGCCTTCGGTGAACCACTTGAAAAACGGCGCATTGCTGTCGTCCAGCGTGGTCTTGAAGTCCTCGTGCCAGTCCAGGTGCGTGCGTGCCTGATCGGCCCAGAAGCCTTCGTGATCGGCCTCGGCCGCGGCGTACAGCGCATCGACGTCTGCCGGCTTGAGCGAGGCATCTTCGACGAACTGACGCGGCGGCTCGAAGATTCGATCTTCCTTTAAGACGGATTCGATATTGTTGTCGGCGGCCATAGGTTATTCATCGGTCAAGGAAAAATCTTTGCCGATCAGATTACACAACACGTTGTGAACAATGCATCCGACGTTAGGCGCAGGCGCGCTCGGGTCTGTTGAGGTTTCATCCGAGCGCTTTCGTCGAGAGTCCGCAGTGTGTCCTGCAAGGCGCGAGTCGCCGCATCGTGGC
>DCKU01000192.1 GCA_002320455.1 Salinisphaera sp. UBA1666 | reverse complement strand
GCCTTGCAGGACACGATTTGCGGACGCCAACGCGGCGCTCGGATGAAACCTCAACAGGCCCTAGCGGCTAGACTATGCCCATGCGTATTGATGCCGTCCAAGCGTTTGTCGTCGTGGCCGAAACCGGCTCGTTCAACGAAGCAGCCACCCGGCTGCATCTCAGCCAGCCGGGCATCAGCAAACGCCTGGCCGCGCTGGAGACACGTCTCGGATCGCGCCTGCTCGACCGGCTCGCCCGCGGCGTAACGCTGACCGAGGCCGGCCGAGCATATCTGCCGCATGCGCGTCAGACGTTGGCCGCGGTGGCCGACGGCGATCGTGCGCTGGCCAACCTGAGTGCGCGGGTCTCCGGTGAGCTGGCCATAGCGCTATCGCATCACGTGGCCATGCACCGCATGCCTGGCGTGCTGCGCGACTATATCGCCGCCTACCCAGCGGTCGACCCGCAGATCGTGTTCGAAGACTCCGAGGCGGCCTGTGAGCGGGTCGTGGCCGGCACCAGCGAGCTGGCCGTGATCACATTGCCGCGTATTGATCACCCTCAACTGATCACCACGCCCATCTGGCACGACCCACTGGGCATATACGTGGCCGCCGATCATGTCTTGAACCATTCGCGGGGCGTGGATATCGCGACCTTATCGGCCCACCCGGCCGTGCTTCCGCCGGCGGAGAGTCATACGCATGCGGTACTCAGCGACGCGTTTGCCAAACACAACAGCGCACCGCAGACGCGTATGACCAGCCATTCGCTGGAAACGCTGGGCATGCTGGCGGGCGTAGGGCTGGGCTGGACGATCCTGCCCAAGGCCATGCCACACGCGCTTTGCGAGCTCGACGTCGCCGATCTGGATCTATCACGCACGTTGGGCGTGGTCCGGCATCCACAGCGCCATCTTTCCAACGCCGCACGCGCCCTGCTGGATCGGCTGGAAGCAGAGCGCGAGCACGCCATGCGTTAACGATCAGCGACGATGCGCCACTGTCCGTCTTCTCGGACAAGGATCGCCCTGTGCTTGGCGGCTTCCGGCGCGTCGTCAGCCTGTCGGTAGTCCGCCTGTATGCGCGTCGCACCGTCTGAGGTGGCGCTCAAATCCACGATGGCCGGCGCCGGACCGGGCGAGCCAGTCTTCAGGTCGTCGCGCAGGCCGGTCAGCCACTCGGCGCGGCTCTGCGGCTCCGGCGGCTCGTAGCGCTCGCTATAAGTGGACAGAACAGCCTGCAGATCGCCAGCGGCCCGGCCCTTGGCACGACGCGTCAGCACGGCCCGGGCTGCGGTCTGTAGCTCATCGGCCGCGGCACCGGGCGCGTCCGCTGCCGTGCGCGGTTGATCGATGCGCGACAACACTGGCAAAAGTTGATAGACCCCGTGCCGTCTAGCGGCCGCCGTGTTGCCGGCCCGCTCATAGGCTTGGCCGGCCAAAGCGAGATAAACGTCGCCCAGATTGCGCTGGATCTCGGCGTATTCGGAGGCGTCGACCGGCGCGTGCCGTACTGCATCAGCCAGCTGCTCGCGGGCCTCGTTCAGGCGGCCCGCGCGGGCTAGCAGCACACCCAGATTGTTGGCGACGTCGGCGCGCTGTGGATAGGCCGCCGCGAGCTTGTCCAACACGACGATAGCCTCATCGGCGCGCCCCAAGTCGGCCAGCGCGCTGGCCTTCATGAAACGCGTCTGCGGATCGTTTGGCACCGTTGCCAGTCGCTCATTGGCTTGTCGCAGTGTTGCGGCGGCTTCACCGCCGGTGCGTTGGGCTTGTACGTCCTCGGCCGACACGTCGGCTGCGATGACGGCCTGCGAGGTACACCCCACCAGCACACCGAGCAGGCACAAACGCCGGCTCGCCGGCATGATGCGTCTACGCCAGGCCGCCTGCCGCATCGCCTAGCCGATCTCGCCGGCCAATCCGGCCATCTCGGCCACCACGTCGGCGTTCTGGCCGCGATGACGCAGCGCATGATCGACCAGCGTGATGGCCAGCATGGCTTCAGCGATCGGCGTAGCGCGCAGCCCCACGCAGGGGTCATGACGGCCCGTGGTGTGCATCTGCGTGGCTTGGCCGGACGTGGTCACGGTATCGCCGGGGATGATGATGCTAGAGGTGGGCTTTAAAGCCATGCTCGCGCGAATGGTCTGGCCCGACGAGATCCCGCCCTGGATACCCCCGGAGTGATTGGTCTTGAAACCCTCCGGCGTCATTTCGTCGCGATGTTCGGAGCCGCGCATGGCCACCACGTCGAAGCCGTCACCGATTTCAACACCCTTGACCGCGTTGATGCTCATCAGCGCCTTGGCGATATCCGCATCCAGGCGATCGAAAACCGGCTCGCCCCAGCCGGCGGGCACGCCACGCGCCATGACCTCGACGCGCGCGCCGATCGAGTCGCCGTCGCGTCGGATCTGGTTGATATAGTCCTCGAGCTCGGGTATGCGCGACGGATCGGCACAGAAGAACGGGTTTGTGCGTGCGGCCGCCGGCTCGGGGGCATCCAACTTGAGCGTGCCGATCTGCGAAACGAAGCCCGTGATGTCGATGCCCCAGCGATCCGCCAGCAGCTTGCGTGCCACGGCACCGGCGGCCACGCGCACGGCCGTTTCACGGGCCGAGGAGCGTCCGCCGCCGCGATAGTCACGAAAGCCGTATTTCTGGTTGTAGGCATAGTCGGCGTGGTTGGGCCGAAACACGTCCTTGATCTTGGAGTAGTCGCGCGAGCGCTGATCAGTGTTTTCGATGATGATCGCGATCGGCGTGCCGGTCGTGCGGCCCTCGAATACACCCGAGACGATACGGGCCTCGTCGGCTTCGCGGCGCTGGGTGACATAGCGCGAGGTGCCGGGCTTGCGCCGATCGAGATCGACCTGCAACAGCGCTTCGTCCACCTCGACGCCCGGCGGGCAGCCGTCGATCACACAGCCGATAGCCGCGCCGTGGGACTCGCCGAATGAGGTGGCGGTGAAATGTTGGCCCCAGGTATTGCCCGCCATGTTAACCGGCCTCTCGCTGTGCATCGACCCAGGCCGCCAGATCCTCGGCCTCCAGCGCCCCGACACCCATGCCGCCGCGCTCGAGTTCGATCCAGGTGACAGGTAGATCCGGGTACTTGGCCTCCAGCAGATATGCCGACGCCCCGACCTCGATGATCAACAAACCGTCTTCGGCCAGATACGCCGGGGCGCCGAACAGGATCTTTTCAACTAGATCCAGGTCGTCGGCATCGCCGTGGAAGGCAAAGCCCGGCTCGTGCTGGAATTCCGGATCCAGCCCCGAGTATTCATCCTTGGTCACATACGGCGGGTTGGTGACGATCAGATCAAAGCGCTGCGGCGCCAGGCCGTCATAGATATCGGCGCGTACCAGCTCGACCTGGGGGCCGGTATCGTGCTTGTCGCAGTTGAGCTCGGCGACCGCCAGGGCGTCGTCGCTGGCGTCGGTCGCTACGACCTGCGCATCGGGAAACGCATGCGCACAGGCAATCGCGATCGCCCCGCCGCCGGTACACAGATCCAGAATGGACAACGGCTCGCGATGCCCCAGCCACGGCTGGAAGCCGGTCTCGATCAGCTCGGCGATGGGCGAACGCGGCACGATGACCCGCTCGTCGACAGTGAATTCCATCCCGGCGAACCAGGCCTTGCCGGTGATATAAGGCGCCGGCAGGCGGGTATCGATTCGCCGCTCGATGACTGCGATGACGGCCGCTCGTTCGCGCGGGGTGAGCTGCGACTCCAGATAGGCGTCCGGCAGATGATGATCAAGGCCCAAAGCATCGAGCACGAGATGGGCCGCTTCGTCGATGGCATTGTCGCTGCCGTGGCCATATGACAGATCGGCTGCCACGAAGCGCGTAGCCCCCCAACGAATGTAATCGACTATTCGCGTCAACGACGTGGCCACGTCGTCGTCGCGATGGGTTGCATCAGCCATGCGCATATCATCGCTTGTCAGAATCAGCCCGTAGGATATAGCCCAACGACGTAACCGTCGACGCGCTTGCGCCTGCGGCCTGCTCGCCTAAACTGATCGCCGATTAAATCTCTACGCGCCTATGTCTGATCTTTCGAACGCCAGCCTGGCCGATCGGCTGTTTGCCGGGGCGCTCGCCTGCCTGCCTACGCGGCTGATCTCGCACGGCGCCTTCGCGCTGGCCGAATCACGCCGGGCCAGACTCAAAAACACGCTGATTCGCGGTTTTCTGAAGGCGTACCCGGCCATCGATATGCAAGAGGCCGCCGAGCCCGACGCGCTGGCCTATCCCTCGTTCAACGCGTTTTTCACCCGTGCGCTGGCCGCCGACACACGCCCGGCCCCCGGTGACGCGACGGCGCTGGCCTGCCCGGTCGACGGCCAGCTTGGCGCGTTTGGCGATATTGCCAACGGACGCGTATTTCAGACCAAGGGTGTGGCCTATGACCTGGCCGAGCTCTTGGACGATGCCGACCTGGCCAAGCGCTTTGCCGGCGGCCGCTTTGCCACCCTCTATCTTGCGCCACACAACTATCACCGGGTCCACATGCCGCTGGCCGGGCGCCTGACGCATACCCGCTACGTGCCGGGCCGTCTATTCGGCGTCAATCCGCGGTGTGTGCGCGCTGTGCCGCGGCTTTTTACGCGCAACGAGCGCCTGGTGAGCCTGTTCGAGACCGAGGCCGGGCCCATGGCCGTCGTGATGGTTGGGGCATTTATCGTCGGCGGTATCCATGACGTCGCCACCGGGCGCATCTGCCCACCGCATCGCAAATCGCCGCGCGCTCGCACGTTTGACGCCGACACGCCGGCCTATGCGCGCGGCGACGAAATGGGGCATTTCTGCCTGGGCTCCAGCGCGATCGTGGTGTTCGGGCGGGATGCGATCGAGTTCGCCGACGGGCTGGCAACGGGGATGTCGGTCCGGCTGAACGAGACGCTCGGCCGGCGATTGGCGTCTAGGGCGTGTCGTCATAAGATATGACGTCGCATTGCCCGCGCCGGGCGTGTCAGGCAAGGCGCGATCCGCCGAGCGTGGCGAGCCACGGTCAAGGC